>NZ_JADCBG010000099.1 GCF_020253645.1 Phenylobacterium sp. | reverse complement strand
TCCGCATCCTTTCGATCCTGACCGCGAGCGGCCTTCTGGCCCTGGCCGGGCTCGCCCAGGCTGCGGAGCCGTCCCCCCTCTCTGTCTACTCGGAGCCTGCGCCTCCCCCCGTGAAGGATCGACCTCTCGAGCCGGGCGCCGTCAGCCAGACCCTCGGCCTCTCCCGCATCGCCTCCGGGCTGCGCCACGGAGCGCCCTATGGCCTGGTCATGTGGGGCAGGAAATGCCCCATAAGGAGCTTTGAGACCTGGGACGAGGTCAATGACGGGTTCGAGAAGAGCGAGGTCGACGACCGGATCTTCCATGAGACGCTGACCGGCCTCGGATTCCGGGTTGCGGGGGACCCGACCGACCTCTTCCGCGACGCCGACGCGCCCGCCGGAGACCTTCAGGTCGGCGCCCTGATCGTCGATTACACGATTGCGGTCTGCAGCGGCTTCATGCCGGGGGAGCAGAGATACGAGTTCGAAAAGGCCCAGGGAGCCGGACGCGGCCAGATGACGGTGGACTGGCAGATCTATGTGCCGGCCCTGTCGCGGACCATCGCCCGGGTCCGGACGACCGTGCGGGTCGAGATCAACGACCCGGTCATCAATGTCCCGGAGGCGGTCTACCAGGCGCTGTTCAGGGATAGCTTGCGCGCCATGGCGGCTGATGACGCCTTCCGGAAGGCCGCCTTGACCCCGATACGATCCGAGTCGGGCCTGGTGGAGCCGCCATCGGCTGATGCGCTTCGGCTCCCCGCGGCCAAGGCTGCAGTCACCGTCTCCGATGCACACAGGGCGGTCGCCGTCGTCACGACCGGCGCCAGCCTGGGGAGCGCCTTTCTGGTGTCTGATCAGGGTTATCTGCTCACCAACCGGCATGTGGTCGGCTCGACCCGCCTTCTGAAGCTCAGATGGTCGGACGGGTCGGAGAGCATTGGTGAAGTGATCCGGTCGGATGCGGGACGGGATGTGGCGCTGATCCGCACGGACCCTCGCCCGGATCTCGCCTTTCGGCTTCGCGCCGAACCGATCCGGCAGGGAGAGACGGTCTACGCCATAGGAACGCCCATGGAGACCCGGCTTCAGGGAACCCTGACCCGGGGCGTCGTCTCCGCCAGCCGGACCCTCGCAGGCTACCGGTTCATCCAGAGCGACGCGGCCGTGAATCCCGGCAACAGCGGCGGCCCCCTCCTCGACGAGTCCGGGCGGGTGGTGGCCATCACTGTGTCGCGGTACGCCTCAAGCCCGGATGACGGGGTGCAGGGCCTGAACTTCTTCATTCCGATCGAGGACGCCATGAGGTTTCTGGCGCTATCCATCGAGCCGCGCTAGTCCTCGACAGGTGACGCCGGGTCCCGACCGGCGATCCTGATGCAGAGGGTGATCCATGCTGCGCCGAACCTTCCTGGCCACAATCCCGTTCCTCGCCGCGGCTGGGCCGGTCGCCGCTCAGAGCCGGGCGGACAACCCCAACCGCAATCGCCCCGATGTCGGCCCGGGAGACCGGATCGACGGGGCCACCTTCGCCAGCCGGAGCGCCGCCTGGGGCGTCAACGGTGCGGCCGCCACCGCCCACCCCCTGGCCACCCAGACGGCGATCGATGTCCTGCGCAAGGGAGGGTCGGCGGTCGACGCCGCGATCGCCGCAAACGCCGTCCTCGGCTTTGTCGAACCCATCGCCTGCGGGATCGGCGGTGACGCCTTCGCCATGCTCTGGGATCCCGCTTCAGGCCGCGTAGAGGGCCTCAACGGATCCGGCCGAAGCCCGCGGGCCTTGAGCCTGGAGACCGTCCGTCAAAGGTCGGTCCGGGGGCTCATCCCTTCCTTTGGCGCCATCTCGGTCAGCGTACCGGGGGCGGTGGACGCCTGGTGGACCCTCCATCAACGCTACGGAAAGCTGCCCTGGAAGGCGGTCATGACCCCGGCGGCCGAACTCGCCCGCGCCGGCGCGCCGGTCAGCCAGAACGTCGCCTATTACCTGGCGAGGTCCCTGCGCAACTTCACAAGGCCGGACTCCGGCGTCGAGGAAGTCGAGAACTTTCTCAGGACCTGGGCGCCGAATGGACGTACGCCTTCCGAGGGCGAGGTTCTCTCCAATCCGGATCTCGCCCGCACCTATGACCTGATAGGCGAGGGGGGACGCGACGCCTTCTACGAAGGCGAGATCGCCGAGCGGATCGAAAGATATTTCGCCCGGATCGGGGGCTGGATGACGCGGGCGGACCTGGCGGCGCACCGCTCCCGCTGGGACCCGCCCCTCAAGACCCTCTATCGCGGGGTCGAGGTCTTCGGCCTCGCGCCGAACAGCCAGGGTTTGGCCACCCTGCAGATGCTGAACATCCTGGAGACCTTCGACCTCGCAGGCATGGGCTTCCAGTCCGCGGGCGCGATCCACCACGGCGCGGAGGCCAAGCGGCTGGCCTTCGAGGACCGGGCCCGATACTTCGCCGACCCTGACTTCGCCCGGATACCCACGGACTGGCTCCTGTCGCGCGAGTATGCGGCCCAGCGGGCGAGGATGATCCGGCCCGACGCCATACTGACAGGCCTGCGACCGGGACAGGCTCCGTCCCGGGGGGACACCACCTACCTCTGTACGGCGGACTCCGACGGCATGATGGTCTCCCTGATCCAGTCCAACTATCGCGGGATGGGGTCCGGCCTGACGCCGGACGGCCTCGGCTTCATGCTCCAGAACCGAGGGGAGATGTTTGCGCTGGCGGACGGTCACGCCAACATCTATGCGCCGGGCAAGCGCCCCTTCCAGACCATCATCCCCGGCTTCGCCGTCCGTGATGGCGCGCCCTGGCTGGCGTTCGGCGTCATGGGGGGCGATATGCAGCCACAAGGACAGGTTCAGGTCCTCTCGAACATGGTCGATTTCGGCCTTGGCGTTCAGGAGGCGGGGGATGCGCCGCGCTGGCGGCACGAGGGCTCGCCCGAACCGACCGGCGAGGCCGCCCGGCCTGGCTCCGGCCTGCTGCGTCTGGAGACCGGTGTGCCGAGGTCGACCCGCGAGGCCCTGGCGGGCCTCGGCTGGAAGATCGGCGAGAGTGACGGCGGTTTCGGCGGCTATCAGGCGATCCAGCGCTGGCCGGGCCGCTATGCGGCCGCCACGGAGATGCGCAAGGACGGGGTCGCGCTCGGCTGGTGATCCCCGGCCGGGGGACCGGGTTTCCGGCGCCTCTAGAACTCGTCCTCCATCAGGGAGCGGAACTGCTCGAAGATTTCGGCGGCCCGGGCCTCACCCGCCGGGGCCGCGGTCTCACCCGGAGAGGGACCGGCGCCATCGCCGGAGTTCGAGGCGGGGTCTGCGAGCGCTCCGGTCAGCCGTCCGACGACCAGCCCATTCTGGACGAGGACCAGGACGTCCTCGCCGGTCAGTCCGGCCAGGAGCGCCGCCGCCCTGGGGGGAAGATCGTCGAGGTCGAGCTGCTTCATCCGCTCCACTTTAGACCGCCGCGTCCAGGGGACAAGATGTGGGTCCGCGGGCGGGCATGGACGCGGGAGCCGGAACCGGCGACAATCCGGCCTCCGTAACCGGAGACGACGCGCATGGAACCGATCCCCGCAGGTCACGCCCTGGCCCTCTGGAGCGCCCTCCATATCCTGCTCCTGCTCGGCCTGTCCCTGCGGGTGGTCCAGCAGCGGCGACGGCATGGCGTGGCCATGGGCGATGGCGGCGTTCCGGAGCTGGCCTGCGCCATCCGGGCCTTTGGGAACGCGACGGAGTATATCCCGATGGGGCTTGTCGGACTGGCGGCCCTGACGCTTGCAGGCGCGCCTTCCCTTGCCGTGCATCCGGCGGGACTGGTGCTGTTCGGGGGCCGTGTCGCGCACGGGATCGGACTGTCGCGGTCGGGCGAGGCCTCTCGGCTGAGGGCCGCCGGCGTTGCGGCGACCTGGGGGGCCTACATCTACCTGGCGGTCGCCCTCCTGTTTTACGCCCTGCCCTGAAGTCCCGGACCGGGCCGCTTGCCCCGGGCCGGGCGGGCGGCCATATGGCGTGCATGAGCAGTGAACTCTCAGCAGATCTGGTCGCCGACGCCCTGAGGGCTGGCGCCGACGCCGCCGAAGCGGTGGAGGCCGAGCATCAGGCCCTTTCGATCACGGTGCGCCATGGCGCTCTGGAAGAGGTCGAGCGCGAGGAATCACGGGACCTGAGCCTGCGCGTCTTTGTCGGCCGGAGGCACGCCACGGTCTCTGGCTCGGATGTCTCCAGGGAAGGGCGCGCCCGCCTCGTGGAGAGGGCCGTCGCAATGGCCCGTCTGGCTCCCGAGGACCCATGGTCCGGTTTGGTCGAGGCCGAGGCCCTAGCCTCCGGACCCCACCCGGACCTGAATCTGTTCGATCCGGTCGATCCGGACCCCGAAGTCCTCGAGTCACTCGCCCGAAGGGCGGAGGCCGCCGCCCTGGACATGCCCCGCATCGCAAACTCCGACGGCGGTTCGGCTTCGGCGTCCCGGTCAGCCTGGCGTCTGGCGGCTTCCAACGGTTTCTTCGGCGAGCATCGGGCCACAGGCTACCATGTGGGGGCCTCCGTCATCGCCGCCGAGGGCGAGGGCATGGAGAGCGGCTATGACGGCCTGTCCCGCCGCTGGTTCGCGGACCTGCCCACACCTGAACAGGTCGGCCGTGAAGCCGCACGCCGCGCGGCCTCCCGCCTGGGCGCCCGGAAGATCGCCTCCACCACCGCGCCGGTCATCTTCGAGAACCGGATCGCCACCTCGCTCCTCGGCCCCTTGATCGGCGCCATCAGCGGTCCGTCGGTGGCCCGGGGCGTCTCCTTCCTCAAGGACCGTCTCGGTCAGCAGGTCTTCGCTCCCGCAGTGACGATCCTTGACGATCCGCACGTGTCGAAAGGCCTCGGGTCGTCGCCGTTCGATGACGAGGGGGCCGCCAACCGCCGTACCGCCCTGGTCGACAAGGGGGTCCTGACCACCTGGCTGCAAAACGCCGCCTCGGCCCGCCAGCTGGGCATGGCGCTCACCGGGCACGCCTCGCGCAGCTCGGCCGGTCCGGCCGGCGTCGGGGTCTCCAATCTCACTCTGGAGGCCGGGGACCGCGACCTCGCCGGCCTCATGGCCGATGCGGGGACGGGGCTGCTGGTCACCTCCATGTTCGGCCCGTCCCTCAATCCGAACACCGGGGACTGGTCTGTGGGCTGTTCGGGATTCTGGTTCGAGGACGGCGCGGTCGCCTTCCCGGTCTCTGAGATCACGGTTGCAGGCGCCTTGCCGGAAATCTACGCGCGCCTGGTCCCCGGCGCCGACCTGGAGATGCGCGGCGCGGCCAACTCTCCGTCCCTGCTCGTGGACGCCCTGTCGATTGCGGGAAAGTAACCTCCTCCGATCCACGGTTCAGGGCTGAGGAGACTGCCCATCCCTGTAAATCGGCATGAACAGCCCCCATTTCCCGGAAATCCGGCAAGGTCCACTGATCCTTAACCCCAGGGGGCCTACCGAGCTATCGAACCGGTTCAGGGAGTGGCCGCCATGCCTCATCGCCAGCTTCTTCACCTCGTCATCGGCGGAGAGCTCAAGAATGTGGAGACGATCGAGTTCCGCGACCTGAGCAAGATCGACCTGGTCGGCGCCTACGCCAGTTACCAGGAGGCCGTCGAGGCCTGGCGGGCGAAGGCGCAGTCGACCGTGGACAACGCCCTCATGCGCTACTTCATCATCCACGCCCACAAGCTGCTCGATCCCGACGCGGACGAGCGCGCGCCCTGACTCACTCCCGTCGAAGCACCGACTCGGTCAGCCACCTGCCCCACATGTTGGAGCGGAAGTCGGCCTTGATCGCGGCCGGGTCGTAGGCCGGGCTGTCGACCCAATCCAGGAAGCTCAGGCCCGCAGGCTCCCCTTCGGCGAGGTAGCGCTCGAAGGTATAGTCCAGGACGCCTGTCTTGCCGGCCTTGATGTGCAGATACTTCAGGCTGAGCTGGGCCATGGCCTCGCGGATCGGAACCCCCTTGCGGAAGTGCAGGTAAAGGACGCTCATGATGCCCGCCCGGTCCGCCCCGGACTTGCAGTGCATGAGCGCCGGGTACGCGAGGCCTTCGAACAGGGCCTTGGCGCCGTGCACCCGGGCCCGGCTCGGGACCTCCCGGGAGGTGATGGTGAAGTCCACCAGGTTCAGGCCGAGGCGCGCGCAGGCATCCTTCTCCAGGGCGTAGAAACTGGCGTCGAACCCGCCGCGTAGGTTGACCACCGTGCGGATCCCGCGCGCCTTCCACGCCTCCAGCTGGAACGGCCAGGGCTGGTTGGCCCGGTACAGCTCCTCCGACACCGCATGGGCGTTGGAGAAGCGCAGGCGCAGGAAGGCGTGGTCCTTGAGCAGATAGTCAAGGTAGGCGCGCCGCCGCCCCTTCGGCGTGGTGAGGTCAAAATCCGCCAACTGGGGGCTCCTGCGTGGTGCGCTCCTATCTAGGGCGCCGGCGCCGCACCGCAAACCCCGCCGGTTCGCCCGCCGGGGCGACATCTTGACTTCCCCGTCCTGAGAGCCGACGCCAGCGTGATGAACGCCCAGGCTGATCCAGACCGGCTGTCCACCCGCGACATCCTCGCAAGGACCTGGCGCGTCTATATGGCGTCGCGTTGGCCGAGCCTGGCCCTGGCCGGCCTCGCTGCGGTGGTCGTGGCCGCGCTCAGCGCCATGCTGGTCCAGATCCTGGAACCTGCGATCAACGACCTGTTGGGCGACCCCAAGCCTGGCGCCCTGCTCGCCATCCCCCTCTCCATTGCCGGCCTCGCCATCGCGCGGGGCCTTGCCCAGGTGATCCAGGCGACCCTGGTGAACCGCACCGGGAACGCCGTTGTCGGCGACGTCCAGGTTCAACTCTTCGGCAGGCTGGTCCGCGCGGACCTCGCCCGCCTGAGGTCCCAGCACTCGGGGACCTTCGTCTCTTCGGTCCTTTACGACGCAGGACTCATCCGCGAGGCGGCGACGGCCGGGCTGATCAACTACACCCAACACGCCCTGACCGTTCTCGCGGCGGTCAGCGTCATGCTCTCCAAGGACCTTGTCCTGTCCCTGGCCGTGATGGTCGCCGCCCCTTTCGCCGCCCTGATCATGCGGCGCTATGCGCGAAACACCACCAGCGCCGCACGGGGCGCCATGGCGGAGACCTCGGCCCTGTCCACTGCGGTGATGGAGAGCCTCGACGGCATCCGCGTGGTCAAGATCGAGAACCGCGAGGCCTTCGAGGAGACGCGCGTGGCCGAGGTGATCCGCCGGCGGCAGACCTTCCTCGTCAGGGGGGCGGACGCCAGGGCCCGAGCAGCGCCGGCCACCGAGACCCTGATGACCCTGATCACCGCCGCCGTCATCGCCTGGGCGGGCTACCGGTCCCAGGACGGCGGGATGAGCGCCGGCGCCTTCGTGGCGTTCATCGGCGCCCTGGCCCTGGCCTCCCAGTCGCTGAGGCAGTTGGCCAACCTGCAGACCGTGTTCTCTGAGGGGCTGTCGGCCGCCCGCCGTCTCTACGCCGCCCTGGATGTCGAACCCGAGATCCGGGACCAGCCCGAGGCCCGCGAGGCCTTGCCCGGGCAGGGTCGCGTGTCCTTCGAGGACGTTCATTTCTCCTATGGCGAGGGGCCTGAGGTGCTTGCGGGGGTCAGCCTCTCCGTCGATCGCGGTGAGACCGTGGCCCTGGTCGGACCCTCCGGCGGCGGGAAATCGACGCTCCTGAACCTCATTCCCCGGTTCTACGATGTCACCGGCGGACGGGTGACCCTGGACGGACGCGATGTTCGGGACCTGACCCTGGAGTCCCTCCGCCGCCAGATCGCCCTGGTCACCCAGGAGCCCTTTCTGTTCGACGACACGCTGAGGGCCAACATCGCCTATGCGCGCCCGGAGGCCACGCAGGCTGAGATCGAGGCTGCGGCCCGCGCCGCCGCCGCGCATGACTTCATCCTCGCCCTCCCGCAGGGCTACGAGACCCAGGCCGGAGAAGCCGGCCTCAGGCTCTCCGGCGGCCAGAGGCAGAGGATCGCCATTGCAAGGGCCTTCCTGAAGGACGCCCCGATCCTGCTGCTCGATGAGGCGACCAGCGCGCTGGACTCCGAGAGCGAGGCCCTCGTCCAGTCCGCCCTCGCGCGCCTGATGGAGGGGCGGACGACGCTGCTCATCGCTCATCGCCTGACGACCGTCCGCAATGCAGACCGGATCTACGTGCTGGACCAGGGCCGGATCGTTGAAAGCGGAACCCATGAGACCCTGGTGGACGCCGGCGGCCTTTATGCCCGCCTTGCGGGCGCGGCCGATCTCGAAACCCTTGGGGACGCCTCGTGAAGGGTTTGCTGCGCCGCCCCGGGGTTCAGGCCTTCCTCGGGTGGGTCCTGGCCGGCTACCTCATTCTCATCCGCCGGACCACACGGTGGCGCCATGAAGGCCTTGAAGCGCTCGAGCCGATGTTCACCTCGGGCCAGGGGGCCATCGGCCTCTTCTGGCATGGGCGCATTCCGCTCTGTCTCGGGATGGCCGCGACCTGGTGGCGCAAGCCGAACCGGCGATGCCTGGTGTCTCCGTCATCGGACGGCGAGTTTGTCGCCCTGGCCCTGGAACGTGCGGGATTCCCGGCCATCCGAATGTCCACCGCCAAGAAGGGAGACTCCGCCAAGGCCCGCGCGGCGGTCGCGGCCTTCCGGGAGGCGGTCCAGCATGTCGCCGGCGGCGGCGTGCTGATCATCACCCCCGATGGTCCGCGAGGACCGAACGAGGAGATCGCCGCCGGCGCCCTTCAGATCGCCAGGCGCACCGGGGCGCCGGTCTTCCTGACGGGCCTGGCGGCCTCACCCTCGATCCAGATCGAGAGCCTGTGGGACCGGGCCATGGTCGCCGCGCCCTTCGGACGCGGCGTCTGCGTCTGGGAAGGCCCCTACCACGTCCCGCCGGACGCCAGCGACGCGGAGATCGAAAGTCTCAGGGCGGAATGGTCCGCACGGATGTCGGCCGCGACCCGGCGCGCCGAGGCTCTCGTGGGGCGAGCCCAGGTTGATCGCGCGGCCGGCGGGTGACAGACAGGACCCATGCCCCACGACCACCCCAGCCACTCCCAGGGCCCTGATCGGGCCCCCGGTCCGGACCGTGGGGTCCGGCCCCATGGCCACGGGCATCATGGTCACGGGCATCATGGTCACGGGCATCATGGTCATGGCGGCCCGCAGGCGGATTTCACCGGAGCCTTCGCCCTGGGCATCCTTCTCAACGCCGGCTTTGTCGCCGTCGAGGTGGCGGTGGGGCTCTACGCCGGCTCCCTCGCCCTGCTCGCCGATGCGGGGCACAACGCCACCGATGTCCTGTCCATGATCCTGGCATGGGGCGCAGCCGTCCTGGCGCGGCGCCCCCCAGGCGCCCGGCATACCTACGGCCTGGGCAAGGCCACGGTCATGGCCTCCGTCACCAACGGCGTGCTGCTGGTCGCAGCGGTCGGCGCCATCGGCTGGGAGGCCGTCCAGAGGATCGCCACGCCCTCTCCTGTCGCCGCGGGGCCGGTGCTGGTGACCGCCGCCATCGGGGTGGTGATCAACACGCTGACGGCCCTCCTCTTCCTGCGCGGCCAGCATGACCTGAATGTCCGCGGCGCCTTCCTGCACATGGTCGCAGACGCTGCGGTCTCGGCAGCCGTCGTCCTGTCTGCGGGCCTGATGCTGCTGACGGACGGCCTGGAATGGCTCGATCCCGCGCTCAGCCTGGTCATTGTGGCGGTCATTCTTTACGGAAGCTGGGGGCTTCTCCGGGACTCCGCAGCCATGGCCCTGGACGCAGCGCCGGCCGGAATCGACGTCGCTGAAGTCCGGGCCTGGCTCGCCGCCCGGCCGGGGGTCACCGAGGTCCACGACCTGCACGTCTGGTCCCTCTCGACCACGCGAACCGCCCTCACCGCCCACCTGGTGCGGCCCTCGGGCGAAGCGCCCGACGCCTTCCTCGCCGAGACCACCCGCGGCCTCGCTGCGACCTTCGGGATCGACCACGCCACCCTGCAGGTCGAGACCGGGGACCTGGACTGCGAACTCGCCCCGGACGAGGTGGTGTGACCCTCCCCCTCGCCCTCTATGGCCTTGCGACCGGGCTGGCCGAGCCCCTCGCCCCCTTCATCCTGAAGCGGCGGGCGAATGTGGGGCGGGAAGACGCCCTGCGTCTGGACGAGCGACTCGGACGGACCGGGTCGCCCCGCCCGCCGGGCCCCCTGGTCTGGCTGCATGGGGTCAGTGTCGGCGAGACGGTCTCCCTTCTCCCCCTGGTGGAGGGTCTCAGGGCCCGCCGCCCCGACCTCGGCCTCCTGGTGACCTCGGGCACCCGCACCTCTGCGGAACTCCTGGGGCGGCGGCTGCCGGCCGGCGTCCGCCACCAGTATGTTCCCGTCGACACCCCCGGCGCGGTCCGCCGCTTCCTGAACCATTGGCGCCCGGACCTCGGCGTCTTCGCCGAGAGCGAGCTCTGGCCCAACCTGATCCTGACCGCCCGTCGGCGCGGGACCCGCCTGGTCCTGGCTTCGGCGCGGATCACGGAGGGCACGGCCAGGACCTGGCGCCGCGCCCCCGCGAGCGCCCGCAGGCTCCTGTCCGCCTTCGACCTGATCCTGCCCCAGGATCGGGCCACCGCCGACCGGCTCAGGGGCCTCGGGGCCGACTGCGGTCGCGAGCTGAACCTCAAGCGGGCCGGCGCGCCCCTGACCTTCGACCCCGCCGAACTCGCACGACTCCAGCGGCTGGCGGCGGGTCGCCCGGTGGTCGTCGCCGCCAGCACCCACCCGGGGGAGGACGCCCTGATCGCCGAAGCCGCCGAGGGACTGGGGGCCCTGCTGGTCATTGCTCCCCGGCATCCGGAGCGGGGCGCGGGCATCGCCGCCGCCCTCAGGGCGCCCCGCCGTGCCCTGGGCGAAGACCCGGGCCCCGAGACTCCGGTCTGGATCGCCGACACCCTGGGCGAGATGGGCCTCTTTTTCCGACTGGCGGATGTGGTGGTGATGGGCGGCAGTTTCCCGGGCGGGATCGGCGGCCACAACCCCCTTGAGCCGGCGCGGCTGGGCGCCCCGGTGATTACCGGGCCCGACATCGCGAACGCGGCGGATGTCTATGGCGAGATGTTCGACGAGGTCTGCGCCCTGACGGCGCGGGATGGTCCGGACCTCAAGCGCAAGCTGGCCGGACTGCTGGCGGACCCGATGCTGCGACGCCGGATGCGCGAGGCGACCCTCGGCTACGCCGCACGCCAGGGCCAGGCCCTGGAGGACGCCCTCGAGGACCTCGAGCCCCGCCTTCCGCCGCCGGCGGCGAAGACATGAAGCTGCCCACGCCGCGCTGGTGGTATGTGCGGGAGGGTCGCCCCGGGCCACTCCTGCACCTGCTGCTTAAGCCCCTGTCCTGGGTCTGGGCGGCGGCGACCGCCCGTCGCATTGCCCGCGGACGGCCCGTCGACCCCGGCGTCCCGGTCATCTGCGTCGGCAACCTCACCCTTGGCGGCACGGGCAAGACCCCGGTCGTCGCCGCCCTCGCGCGCCGTCTCGCCGGGAGGGAATGGCGCCCCGCCATCCTGTCGCGGGGCTATGGCGGAAGCCTGGAGGGACCCGTCCGGGTGGATCCGTCGCGCCACGCCGCCAGCGAGGTCGGCGACGAGCCCCTGATGCTGGCGGCCGCCCTGCCCGGCGTGGCCGTCTGGGTGGCCCGAGACCGGGTCGCCGGCGCCCTGGAGGCCGCCCATGAGGGCGCGGACATCATCCTTCTGGACGACGGGCACCAGAATCCGGCCCTTCGGAAGGCTCTGTCCCTGGTGGTCAGCGACGGAGAGACCCGGGACGGCGAATGGCCCCTGGGCGATGGCGGGGTCTTCCCGGCCGGACCCTTGCGTGAGCCTCTCGCCGCAGGGCTGGCCCGCGCCGACGCCGTCATCCTTCTGTTGCCGGCGGACCTGGAGGCCCCGGACCCTGACCTTGTCGCCGCTCTCTCCGGGCCGCCCCTCCTCCGGGCTCGGCTGATCCCCGAGGGGGCGCCGCCTGAGGGTCCTCAGGTCGGCTTCGCCGGCGTCGGCAAGCCCTGGAAGGTGGAGCGGGCCCTGAGGGCGGCGGGCTGCGACCTGGTCGACTTCGCGGCCTTTCCCGACCATGCGCCCTGGACCCCAGCGCGGCTGGATGCGCTGGACGACCTGGCGCGTGCGCACGGCGCGGGTCTGGTGACGACCTCGAAGGACTGGGTGCGCCTGCCCCCGGCCTGGCGCGAAAAGGTCAGAGCCTGGCCAGTCGAAGCTGTCTTCGACTCCCCGGCCGAGGTGGACGCCCTGTTCGAGCGCCTTCCCCGCCCCGGAGCCTGATCAGGCGCCGGCCCGCTGGGCGAAGTGCCAGGCCGCAGAGGCCAGCTGCGGCACCCGCTCTTCCATGGCCGCGGCCTGCGGGCTGTTGGCCGTGCCGTCCCGGGCCCGACCAACGATACCCTGGCAGATGCCGGCCAGGCGGAAGAGGTTGTAGGCGAAGAACCAGTCGACGTTCGGGACCTCGGACCTTCCCGTCAGGCGGCAGTACTCCGCAACGGTTTCCTCAACCGTCGGTATGCCATGCGCCGCAAGGTCGGGAATGCCGGCGATGGTCCCGTTCACCCAGTGCATCAGGAAGTAGGTGAAGTCCGCCATGGGATCGCCCAGGGTCGACAGCTCCCAGTCCAGCACGGCGATGACGCGCGGCTCGGTCGGGTGCAGCACCATGTTGTCCAGCCTGTAGTCGCCGTGGACGACGGTGTTTCGGTCCTGGTGCGGCAGGGTCCGGGGCAGCCACTCCATCAGCCGCTCCATGGTGTCGAGCTTGACGGTCTCGGAGGCGCGGTACTGCTTGGTCCAGCGATCGACCTGACGGCCCATGTAGTTGCCGGGCTTGCCGAAGTCCGACAGGCCGACCGCATCGACGTCGGTGTTGTGCAGGTCGGCCAGGGTCTTGATCTTGGCCATGTAGATGGCCCGGCGCTCGGCGGGCTCATACTGGGGCAGGGTCTGGTCCCAGAGGATCCGGCCTTCGACCATATCCATGACGTAGAACCAGGTGCCGATCACCGACTCGTCGGTGCACAGGCCATAGGTGCGGGCCACCGGGAACCCGGTGGGATAGAGGGCGGTGATGACCTTGTACTCGCGGTCGACGGCGTGGGCCGAAGGCAAGAGCTTGCCCGGCGGCTTGCGCCGCATGACGTACTTCTTGCCCGGAGTAACCAGCTGGTAGGTCGGGTTGGACTGGCCGCCCTTGAACTGGCGGACCTCCAGCGGCCCCTCGTAACCCTCGACATGGGCTTGCATCCAGGCGGCCAGCGAGGCCTCGTCGAACCGATGCGAGTCGACGACCGGCTTGGTGCCGGTGTTGGCGGCCTCGCGTTCCTGTTCCGGCGTCATGGCCATGATGCTCGCTCCCCTCGGCTCTGTCGTCTTGGGGCCAAGTCTTAGCCAACGGCGGGGACCTGCGGCAAGCGCGGTTGCACCTGCCCCGGTGGCCGGACTTCGTTAACCGTGCACCCTTTAGACTGGTCCGCGTCGCATCGCAGGGGAGCGCAGGAGAGGCGCATGGCCAACTATGTCTTTGAGACTCTCACCTCAGGCCAGGCCGCCGCCTTCCTGTCGACGGACACCCTCACCTTCTCGACACCCGGCGCCACGGCGCGCTCGGTCAGCGTCACACTGGTTCCCTATGTGGCGCCCAACTTCTTCATCGGCGAGATCGGATCAACGCCTTCGGTGACCCTCGCCTTCGGTGGCAAGACCGTCGTCTTCAACGGGGCCGGGTCGACCCCGCCGGGCATCGCCGGGCTGGGCGCCGCCGCCAGCCAGATCCTCTTCCCGGACGCCTCCCGGCTGTTCATCGGGAGCCTCGCTGCGGATTCGGCCTCCGGCGGCTCGACCCCGGACGCTCTGCACGGGGGCGATGGCGCCGACACCCTGTCCGGGCTGGACGGGGATGATCTCCTGCAGGGCAACCAGGGAAACGACAGCCTTTCCGGCGGCAGCGGCGGCGACACTCTTCTGGGGGGACAGGGAAACGATCAGCTGTCGCTCGGCGACGGCGCGAACTACGGGCATGGAAACCTGGGCAATGACACGGTCCTGGGCGGGACCGGCGCCGACACCCTGCTCGGCGGCCAGGGAAACGACAGCCTCTCCGGCGGCGGCGGCGCAGACTATATCAGCGGCGATCTGGGCGATGACACCCTGCTGGGCGGAACGGCGGCCGAGCAGATGTTCGGCGGCGAGGGAAATGACCTCATCACCGGCGGGGGCGGTGCGGATGTCGTCAACGGGAACCAGGGCGCCGACACCCTGGCCGGCGGAACCGCTGCGGACACCCTCCTCGGCGGCCAGGGCGACGACAGCATTGCGGCGGACTCGGGCGCCAACTATGCGCATGGCAATCTTGGCAATGACGTCATCACCGCGTCCGGCGGAGCAGACACCCTGCTGGGCGGCCAGGGTAACGACACGCTCTCGGGCGGCGACGGAGTGAACTACCTGACAGGAGATCTCGGCGACGACTCGGTGGCCGCAGGGACCGGGGCGGACAGCCTTGCAGGGGGCGAGGGCGCCGACACCCTTTCGGGAGGCGGGGGCGCAGACACCGTCGACGCCGGCGCCGGTTCGGACCGCATCAGCATCGGCGCAGACGCCGATCGGGTCCTCGGCGGGGACGGGAACGACAGCGTCAGCGATGCGGGGGGCGCCAATACGCTGCTCCTCGGCGCCGGTGCGGACACCTTGTCCTCGGGGAGCGGAAGCGACACGGTGACCGGGGAGGCGGGCGCCGACAGCCTCCTCGCGGGCGCCGGAGACAACAGCGTCACGGGAGGCGCGGATTCGGACACGCTGGCGGCGGCCGGCGGCGCGGACACCCTGCTCGCGGAGGACGGAAACGACAGTCTCGTGGGCGGCGGCGGCGCAGATTCTCTGGACGGCGGCGCCGGGAATGACACCCTTGCCCAGTCCATGGTGCTGGCGGGCATCGCCACCCTCATCGGTGGCGCGGGGGACGACGCCTTTGATCTGACCGGGTCCGCCGGCGGCGCCTCGGTGCTCTCCGATGGCGGAGCCGGGAACGACAGTCACCTGGGCGGCGCAGGCGTGGATTACTTCATAGGCGGCGCGGGGGCCGACACCGCCTCGGCGGTCGGGGGGGTCGACACCCTGGTCGGGGGCGAAGACGCAGACAGCCTCATGGGCGGGGGCGGCGCGGCGAGCCTGTCAGGTGATGGGGGCGCCGACACTCTGGCTGGCGGGAGCGGATCGGAGACCCTGTCCGGCGGCGCCGGCGCCGATCTGATGTCCACGGGCAGCGGCGCCGACAGCCTGATCGGCGGCGACGACGCCGACAGCCTCACCGGGGGCGGGGGTGCGGCAACGCTCTCAGGCGATGCGGGCGGCGACACCCTGGCCGGCGGAACAGGCGCTGAGATCCTCTTCGGCGGCGCGGGGGCCGACATCCTCTCCAGCGGCGGCGGCGCAGACACCCTGGCCGGCGGCGCCGATGGCGACAGCCTCCTTGGCGGCGCCGGCGCCTCCAGCCTGGCCGGGGACGAGGGCGCCGACACCCTCGCAGGCGGCGGAGGCGGCGAGACCCTGTCCGGCGGCGGAGGTCAGGACCAGCTTTCCGGCGGTCTCGGCGCCGACATCTTCCTTTTCTCGACCGGCGCCTCCACGGCGATCGCCCGGGACGTGATCGGCGACTTCACCATCGGGACGGACAGAATCTCCTTCGGGCTGGGGGCCGCAAACAGCGGAACAGGACCCGCCGGCTTCAGCGCCGCCGCAGACGCCGCCTCGTTCACGGCGGCCCAGGCGGCGGCCCTGGCCCTGATCTCGGCGGGAACCGACGACGTGGTCGCGGTTCGGGACACCGCCGCCAGCCTCACCTACATCTTTGCGGATACGGACGGAGACAACGCCATCGACACCGTGGTCGAGCTGACCGGGCTCCTCACCCTCGCACAGACCGACTTCACAGGCTGACGGTCAGTCCCGGGGAACCAGGGCTCGCCAGCCTATGTCCGTCCGGTGGAAGCTCTCCGGCCAGTCGATCCGGGCAATGGCGCCGTAGGCGCGGGCGCGGGCCGTCTCCAGGTCCGGGCCCCTGGCGCAGATGTTGAGCACCCGGCCGCCCGCGGCCCTCAGAACTCCATCCGCATCCCGGGTCGTGCCGGCGTGGAAGACCGCCACATCCGGCCCGAAGTCCTGCTCTGCGCCGAGGATGGCCGTACCGGTGCGCGGGGCGTCCGGATACCCCTCAGCGGCCATGACCACGCAGATCGCCACCTCGTCGCGCCATTCGGGATCGGGGAGGTCCGCCAGGGTCCCCCTCGCGCAGGCGAGCAGGTAGGGAACCAGATCGCTCTTCAGGCGCAGCATCAGGACCTGGCACTCCGGGTCCCCGAACCGGGCGTTGAACTCCACCAGTCGCGGCCCCTCCCGGGTCGCCATCAGCTCTACGAACAGGGCCCCGCAGTAGGGCGCGCCCTCGGCCGCTATGCCCTTCAGGGCGGGGACCGCCAGCCGGGTCATGACCTGCCCCACCAGGTCATCGGTGAAGACAGGGGCGGGCGAATAGGTCCCCATGCCACCCGTGTTTGGCCCCTTCTCGCCGTCAAAGGCGCGCTTGTGGTCCTGCGCGGCGCCGAAGAAGCGAACCGTCTCGCCGTCCGACAGCACGAAGAGAGAGCCGATTTCGCCCTCGAGGAACTCCTCGATCACCACCCGCGCGCCCGCGGCGCCGAAGCGGCCGCCCAGGGCGTCATCGATGGCCGCCTCGGCGACGTCCCTGTCCGGGGCCACGGTCACCCCCTTGCCGGCGGCCAGCCCGTCGGCCTTGACGACATAGGGCGGCGAGAACCTGTCGAGCGCAGCGCGGGCGGAGGCCGCATCCTCGCAGACGACCCAGGCGGCGGTGGGCAGGCCATGGCGGTCGCAGAAGGCCTTGGTGAAGGCCTTTGAGCTCTCCAGCCGGCCGGCGGCGGCGATCGGCCCAAAGCAGGGGATCCCGGCCGCGGCCAGGGCGTCGGCCAGACCGGCCTCGACGGAGACCTCCGGGCCGATGACCACGAGGTCTGCGGCGATCTCCCGAGCCAGGGCGACAAGTCCGGCCGTGTCGGTCGGCTTGACGGCGTGCAGGTCCCCGAGGGTCGCCATCCCGGGATTTCCCGGCGCCATGACGAGCCGGCGGGTCAGGGGCGAGGCGGCGATCTTCCAGGCCAGGGCGTGCTCACGCCCGCCGGATCCGACGAGAAGGATGTTCATGGCCCGCCTTTCGCCCGGAGGCGCGGCGAGGTCAATCGGCCGGGGCCCTGAGGCGGTCGACCTCCAGGGCATAACCCGCAGACCGGACCGTCCGGATGGGATCGAAGCCCGGCGCACCCTTGGACAGGGCCTTTCGCAGGCGTCCGATATGGACATCGACAGTCCGCGCCTCGACGTAGACGTCCGACCCCCACACCGCATCCAGCAACTGCTCGCGGCTGAACACCCGGCCCGGGTTCTGCATGAAGAAATCGAGCAGACGGAACTCGGTAGGCCCGAGGTGCACCTCGACGCCGTCGCGCGAGACCCGGTGCGCCGACCGGTCAAGGGAGAGCGGACCCCGGACCACGACATCCTCGGCCAGGCCTGGCCTCAGCCGGCGGAGGACGGCGCGGATGCGTGCAGCCAGTTCGGTGACGGCGAACGGCTTGACCACATAATCGTCGGCGCCCGTGTCCAGGCCACGGATGCGGTCACTCTCCTCGCCCCGCGCTGTCAGCATGATGATGGGGACGTTGCGGCTCTGCGGCCTTTGGCGCAGGCGCCGGCAGACCTCGATGCCCGAGACCTTGGGCAGCATCCAGTCCAGCACGACGAGGTCGGGAAGCGACTCATCCGCCTGGATGAGGGCCTCCTCGCCATCCGTGGCCAGGGCGACAAGATAGCCTTCCCGCTCCAGGTTGTAGCGAAGCAGAGTGCCGAGAGCGTCGTCATCCTCGACGACAAGGATTCGGGGGTTCACCGCCATGGTCTCAGGCCCTCAGATCGTCGGCGCGCGGCCTTTCGGCCGGGCTGACCTGCTCGCCGGTGATCTCGTAGTGGACGATCTCGGCGATGTTGGTGGCGTGGTCGCCGATGCGCTCCAGGTTCTTGGCGACGAAGAGCAGGTGCGCGCAGGGCGTGATCGTCCGCGGGTCCGCCATCATGTAGGTCAGGAGCTCACGGAACAGGCTGTTGTAGTGCTCGTCGACTTCCTCGTCGCGCCGCCAGACCTCCATGGCCCTTTCGGCGTCATTGGAGATGTAGGCGTCCAGCACCTCCTTCAGCCGGGCCTCCACCAGCCGGCCCATGCGCTCGATCGAGCGGTTGAGGGCCGGTACGGGCTCGACCTCGGAAAGGACGAGGGTCCGCTTGGCGATGTTCTTGGCCAGGTCGCCGCAGCGCTCCAGGTTGGAGGCGATCTTCATGGCCGCCATGGTCTTGCGCAGGTCGTTGGCCATGGGCTGGCGCAGGGCGATGAGACGGATGGCCTTCTGCTCGACATCCGCCTCGATCTCGTCGAGCCGGTCGTCCTGCTGAAGGACCTTGGTGGCCAGGGCGGGATCCCGCCGCACGACGGCGTCGACCGCGTCGCCCAGCTGGGATTCCGCAAGGCCGCCGAGCCGGGCGCAGGCCGCCCCCAGGGCGTTGAGTTCGTCCTCGTAGGACTTGACGATGTGTTCGTTCATGGAACCGCCCTCAGCCGAACCTGCCGGTGATGTAGTCCTGGGTCCGGGAGTCTCCGGGCCGGGTGAAGATGTCGCTGGTGGGCCCCGCCTCGACCAGGCGTCCCAGATGGAAGAAGGCCGTGCGCTGGGAGACCCGGGCGGCCTGCGCCATGGAATGGGTGACGATGATGATGCAGTACTGGGCCCGCAACTCGTCGATCAGCTCCTCGATCCGGGCCGTGGCGATCGGGTCCAGGGCCGAGCAGGGTTCGTCCATGAGGATCACCTCCGGATTGATGGCGATGGCCCGGGCGATCACCAGTCTCTGCTGCTGGCCGCCCGACAGGCCCGTGCCGGGCTGGTCGAGCCGGTCCGCGACCTCTTTCCAGAGACCGGCCCGCTTGAGGGCCTGCTCGACGACGCCCTCCAGCTCCGAGCGGGAGGTGGCCAGGCCATGGATCCTGGGGCCGTAGGCGACGTTCTCGAAGATGCTCTTGGGAAAGGGGTTCGGCTTCTGGAAGACCATTCCCACCCGCGCCCGCAACAGGACGGGGTCGAGGTCCCGGTCGTTCACATCCTCGCCGTCCAGCAGGATCCGTCCCTGCACCCGGGCGCCGGGGATGGTGTCGTTCATGCGGTTGATGCACCGCAGGAAGGTGGACTTGCCGCAGCCGGACGGCCCGATCAGCGCCGTGACGGCGCGATCCGGGACGTCGAGGTCGATATCGAAGAGCGCCTGCTTATCGCCATAGAAGACGTTCACGCCCTTTGCGGTGATGCGCGGCGCGCCGTCCGGGAGGGAGGAGCCTCCCGCGGCGGGGGTGGGGCGGGGAGGAGAAACCTGGGCGTCTGTCATCGTGTCACCAGCGGCGTTCGAACCGGCGCCTCAGGAGGACGGCGGCGAGGTTCATAATGATCATGAAGGCCAGCAGCACCATGATGGCGGCGGCGGTGCGTTCCTGGAACGCCCGTTCCGAGGCGTTCTCCCAGATAAAGATCTGCACCGGCAGCACCGTGCTGGCCGAGGTCAGGGCTTCGGGAACGCCGGGGACGAAGGACACCATCCCCACCATCAGGAGCGGCGCGGTCTCGCCCAGGGCGTGGGCCAGGGAGAGGATGGAGCCTGTCATCACCCCGGGCAGGGCCAGGGGCAGGACGTGATGGAAGACCGTCTGGGTCCGCGAGGCGCCGAGGGCGAGCGCGGCCTCCCGGATCGAGGGCGGCACCGCCTTCAGGGCCGACCGGGTCGCAATGATCACCGTCGGCAGGGACATCAGGGCCAGCACCAGCCCGCCGACCAGGGGCGAGGATCGCGGCACGTTCATCCAGTTGATGAAGACGGCGAGGCCGAGCAGGCCGTAGACGATGGAGGGCACGGCCGCGAGGTTGTTGATGTTCACCTCGACAAGGTCCGTCCAGCGGTTCTTGGGGGCGAACTCCTCGAGGTAGGTCGCCGCCAGCACGCCGATGGGAATGGCCAGGGCCGCCGTGAGGATCAGCATCAGCGCCGAGCCGACCACGGCCCCGAGCACTCCGGCCTGCTCTGGTTCGGTGGAGTCGGATCGCGTCAGGAAGGTGGTGTTGAACTCGGACTTCACCAGGCCTTCGGCGTTCATCCTGTCGAGCCAGTCCAGCTGCTGGTCGGTCAATGGCCGTTCGGACTCCGGGGTCGCGCGCTGGATCTGGCCCTTGAAGTAGAGCCCGGCGTCGGCCTTCAGGGGCGCCGAGATCGTCAGGGTCCGGCCGATCACGGCGGGGTCGGCTCTCACCTGGTCCAGGACCTGGAAGCCGAGGTCGCCGGACAGCAGGTCCCTCATGGCGTCGCTTCGCGACCCGAATTCATCATCCGCAACCCCGATCCGCTTCAGAACCTGCTCGGCGATCATCAGGTCGTAGTTGGCGCCGGCCGGATCGGCGGGATCGATCCGGGCGGGATCGACGAACACCGTCGTCGTCAGCCGATAGTCGATGAAGGTCGACCAGCCCTGCTGGACGATCCGACCGAGAAGCAGGACGAGGAAGCCCAGGGCGATGGCGATGGCGATCCGGCCATAGAGCTTGAATCGCCGCTCGGCGGCGTTTCGCGCCTTGAGCCTCCGCGCCATGGCGGCCTTCAGGTCGGCCCGGTCTTGGGAGGTCTCAGTCATACTGTTCCCGATATCGCTGGACGATCCGCAGGGCGATCACGTTGAGCATCAGGGTCACCACGAACAGGGTCAGGCCCAGGCCGAAGGCGGAAAGGGTCCTGGGGCTGTCGAACTCCTGGTCGCCAGTCAGAAGGGTGACGATCTGGACCGTGACGGTGGTGACGGTCTCCAGGGGGTTGATGGTCGTGTTGGCCTGCAGGCCGGCCGCCATGGTGACGATCATCGTCTCTCCCACGGCCCGGGACACCGCCAGCAGCATGGCGGCCATGACCCCGGGCAGGGCCGCCGGCAGCACCACCTTCTTGACGGTCTCCGACCGGGTGGCGCCCATGGCCAGGCTTCCGTCCCGCAGGGACTGCGGCACGGCGTTGATGATGTCGTCCGAGAGGGAGGAGACGAAGGGGATCAGCATCACCCCCATGACCGCGCCGGCGACCAGGGCCATCTGGTTCTGCACCTCGCCCAGGTAGAGCCCGAGGTCATGGAACGGGCCGCCGACCAGCTCGGCGCCGATGGCGTTGAATCCGGCCCGGAAGAGGGGGCCGACCGTCAGGGCGGCGAAGAAGCCGTAGACCACGGTCGGCACCCCGGCGAGCACCTCCAGAAGCGGCTTCACGATCCCGCGCGTGCGGGCCGAGGCGTACTCCGAGAGATAGATGGCGGCGAACAGGCCGACCGGCGCGGCCACCAGCATCGCGATGAGCATGATGAGGAAGGTGCCGACGAACAGAGGAATGGCGCCGAAGGATCCCTCCGAGACCACCTGGTCGGCGTACATGGCGCTTTGCGGATCCCACTCCAGGCCGAACAGGAAGGCGTGGAGGGGCACGGCCTGGAAGAACCGCCAGCTCTCCCAGACGAGCGAGGCGACGATCCCCACCGTCGTGAAGACCGCGGTCACAGAGCAGGCCAGCAGCAGGCCCTTGATCCACCGCTCCACCCCTTCCCGGGCGCGGAAGGCGGCGCGGATCCGCGTCAGCCCCCAGGCGGCCCCGGCGAGGGCGAGAACCGCAGCGGCGGCCAGGCTGAAGGCATGCAGGCGCGCCTGAAGACTCTGCGCCTCCCGGGCCGCGACCTCCAGGGCGGACTGGACGTCCGCGGGATAGGTCGTCTCGCTCCGCGACTCGCCGCGGGCCAGGGCGATGGCGTCGTCGCGGAAGACCTGTTGCTGGGCGAGGTCCATCGACCGGACGACTTCGGGAAGGCGCGCTTCGACCAGAGCCTCCCCGAGCCGGTCTCCAAGGACGCCGGTCAGGAGAAGGACGAGGGCGGCGGGTGCGGCGGTCCAGACGGCCGCATAGGCCCCGTGGTGGTTCGGTCGGGAGTTCAGCGGCCGGCCGGCGCCTTGGGCGAGACCGGCGGCCCGCCGGCGCCCGGCCCAGTAGATGGCGCCGGAAAACGCCACGAGGACGAGGATGGCGACAGGGGTCAGCATGAATGAATCAATTCCGGGTCCCCCGGGGCTCAGCCCCCGCCATGCGCGCGACCGCGCCCGACCACTGGCCAGGATGCTGCACGACTCTGTTCTCGCCGTAGGTCATTACTGCGACAGTTCCGTAACGTGGAGTCTTGCTGGAAGAAGCACCGTGAACAGCGCGCCCTTCCCGGGGGCGCTCTCCACCGCCAGGACCCCCTGGTGGCGGTTGATGATGTGCTTGACGATGGACAGGCCCAGGCCGGCGCCCGGACGCTCGCCGCTCTTCTGTCCCTCCACCCGATAGAACCGCTCCGCCAGTCGCGGAAGGTGCTCCCGCGCCAGGCCCGGGCCGTCGTCCTGGACGCGAATCAGGGCGTAGAGGCGACTCGGCGAATCCGGCTCGACCAGGGTCAGGCGGGCGGAGTCCTCCAGGGCGGACGCCAGGGCCTCGTCCCGACCCACGCCCGCCCGGACCGTCAGGCGGACCCGTCCCCCTGCAGAGGCGTACTTCATCGCATTGTCGGTCAGGTTCTGGATCACCTGGACCAGCTGGTCCCGGTCTCCCCCGATGACGGCGTCGCCGGGCGCCGGCAGGTCGGCCTCGATACAGACGCCGCGCCGCGCCGCCTGGGGACCCAGGGCGTCGACGACGTCGGCCGCCGCCAGGGCGAGATCCGCCCGCCCCTGCGGCGCCACATGTTCATTCAGCTCGATCCGGCTCAGCGACAGAAGGTCGTCGATCAGGCGGCCCATGCGGTCCGCCTGGTTCTGCATGATCCCGAGGAAGCGCTCCTGGGCCTGGGGATCATTCCGGGCATGGCCCTTGAGGGTCTCGATGAAGCCGGAGAGGGAGGCGAGGGGGGTGCGCAGTTCGTGGCTTGCGTTGGCGAGAAAGTCCGCCCGTGTGCGCTCCGCCCGCCGCAGGTCGGTCTCGTCCCGGAAAAGCAGTACGGCGCGGCGCAGGCCATCAGGCTCAGGGTCAAGCGGCCGGGCGATGGCCTGGAAGATCCGCTCCTGGGATGCGCCGGAGATGAACGCGCAGCGGGCCTCAACGCCGCCGAAAAGGGCCTCGTCCACCGCGGAGAGCACTTCCGGGTCCCGCAGGACGGAGACCAGCAGGACAGACGGAGCGGCGGGCCGGAAAAGGGTCCGGGCGGCGGCGTTGGATCGTTCGATCTTCAGTCCGCCCAGGTCATCCGGCTCCCGGGCCGAGACCACCAGGATCGGGTCCGGCGTCGCATCGAGGAGGGCCGTGAACCGGGCTTCCACGGCATCCGTCGCCTCCCGGATCCTCTGGTCGCCCTCTTCGCCACGGGGTCCCGCCCGACGGCGTCCGGCCTGTCTGGCGACGAGGCCAGCCGCCACCGCGCCGGCCAGGAGCAGGGCGGCGATCTCGGTTGCGCCCCGCCCGGCCCAGGCCCAGGCGCCAGACACCGCCATGAGGCCCGCAGCCACCCAGAGGGCCAGTGCCGCTCCGGAGCTCGGGTCATTGCGGAGGTCGGTTCGCGACAAGGGGAGTCCCTTCGGGGAGGACGGCCAGCAGGCGCTGGCAAATATGACGATTGCGCGACAGTTTGATGACAGGCCCGGGATATCCACCGGTCTCGCCGTTGAGACGGCGCCGATGCGGCCTCAATCACCCTGGCGATGTCGCTAGCGAGTCTGACCTGCTCTTTAGAAAATGGACCGGTCTGAGCGAAGATCTTCTCGTTTTGCGGTATGGCCACAAAGCGAGGAACGACCATGAAGAGGTCGAAGTTCAGTGAGACGCAGGTGTCGTTCATCCTGCGCCAAGTCGACAAGCGCGACCGGCATCTCACGGCGAGTCTAGCCTGGATGGGGCCACGCTTGATGGGCGGCAGGTCTTGAACAACCCCACCGTCCGTTACATTGCATCCAAAAGACGCGGATTGGCCCATTCGCGACATACCCGCCTTAGGGCCTTGTTTTTCGTCAGCGGCTTCAGGCGCGCAAAACTGCCTCGGTTGGGCGTCGCAAGGAGAACGGCAAATCTGGTGCGTAGCCGAAACGCACCAAGAGATCGACGCGCTTGCCTGGCATGCCCAGAAGATCGGCCAACGGCGCGCGGCTTGCGGGGACTTCGGCGGGCTGATTGATGAATGCGTGCTTGATTCCGAGCGCGGCGGCTTGCAGAGCAAAACGCTGATAGGCGCGACCAGTACGCATCCAGTGAGCCGGGTCCTCAGAAGCCGCCGTGAATACCGCAACGCCCGGCGTGGACGGCATTTGCTCGCGGTACTTCTTGGTCTCGGACTCGATCGTGAAGACGATCGGGAACAACGCTCCCGCCAGCCAGTCTGGCACAGTCGCATTTCCCGAGCATGCTGCGAAGAGGCCGTCCCGGGTCGCCAACGCGCTCCGCTCATTGAATCGAATCCAGGCCCTGAGCTCAGCAATAAACGCCTGATCCTGCATTTGCGCGCGATTGGCGTCGATAACAGTGTCGCGAATGCGGTCGATCATGGCGCGCTCGGTGAAGATGCGCATGTCGACGCCTTCAACGGCGCCGGCGGCCTCAAGGAGCGCGAGCTGTTCAGTCGGAATGAGATGTCCATCAAAGACTGAGCGCGTACATTGGCGGCGTGGGATGGCGTCCACAAGTGGATGCGTGCTTGAGGCGCCTGACGTCAGCACGATGTTCACACGCTTTGCTTCGGCTTCGAACACGACCTCTGCCGCACGCCCTAACGAAGGCGCTGCGATCGCAATATTCTCAGCCGCACAGCCAAGCGTTGCAAAGACGTGGTGATCATCCGGATCAACCGCAGGGCAACGCCGGGCGATATCCGGAAGAATGGCAATACCTGTCGGGGTGCGCTCGAAGAGCCAAGGCTGGGTATTGTGACTGTTGGCGGCAAGCGTTGCGAACCGAACCAATTCCAGTATGGGGTCCTCAGCGCTTGTGTTCAGTGGACGACGAAGGCGCGCGGCGGCTCTGGCGACGCTCTGCGCGTTGTCTGCGTACCCAGCGGCGCTGAGTGACGGCGCGGCCAATCCTGCGCCGACAACAGATCGTCGATTCCAATGCGCCATGGCCTCAACTCCCGATATTCAATGAATTGAAGTCGGCATTCCTGTACATGCTGGCGTGTTCTTTGATCGATCTCACGCTGTCGCTAGCGAGTCAATCTATCCGGTTCCTGGATCTCGCGAAGTGTCAGATTTACTGTTTGTGGCCGGAGTCATGTGCGCATGACTACGGCGTCTGTCGCTCGGGATCAGGCGGCAAGCGCTGCGCCTTGCGTGATGAGGGAGCCATCCGGCGCATAGTCTCCAGGCAGGTGCGGCCCCTAGAAGACGCTGAGGCTCCCGTTCCGGTAGTCGGGGACCCGCACCTGGGTTCGCACGAAGCTGGGTCTCAGGTGGCTTTCGGGCAGCTGAAGGCTGAGAGCCTTCCTGCGCAGGGTGTTATCGTTGCCCACCCTCCGCTCTTCACGGGAGCCATCCTGGTGCAGCATCATGCCGATCATCGGCCGCCTGGGACGCTTCTTGCGGTGCGCCGAGCGGGACTTCGCCCGGCTGACCAGGCCCGAACGCTGCAGCCAGACCTTCGTCACCGTGTAGCCGAGCTTGTAGCTGTGACGCTTCACCAGCTGCTCGTGGAAGTGCTTCACCGTGAAGTCGCTGTAGGTGTCCCGGTAAAGCCCCAGCATCTGCTCGATCTCCGCGTGAGCGGCGCGCTTGCCTGACGGCGGAAGGCGTCGATCCTCAAGGCCTGCAGGCCCCTCATCCTTCAGCCGGTCGCGCCATGGCCGGAACGTCCGGTCGCTGACCCCAAGCATCTGAGCCGCCAACTCCTGGCCAAGCTCGCCACGCTCGTGTCGACCCAAAAGCTCCTCAAAACGCATCTGACGTATGCGCTCGTCGATACGCGCCCGGTTCATCAATCGGCCCTCCACAGAGCCATTCGACAAGCCGGACACTTCACGACCTACAAAGCCCGGTCAGATCACGGCTTGGCTACACTCAATCACCCTGGCGATTGTCCCGACGGTCGCCAGGCCCTAGATTGCGCCTCCGCCGTCGTGTCGGTGATGATCTCCCCGGAGCCCCTATGTCCCTCAATCGATTCGCCGAGGCCGAAGCCGCGTTCAAGGCCGGACGGCAGGATGAGGGAAAGCGCCTGACCGCCGAGCAGCTGGCGGGTGACCCGGACGCACCCGCCGCAGTCTACCGGAACTTCGGGGCCATTCTGATCCGCGACCGCGATTACGCCCAGGCCGAAGCGGTCGGCCGCCGGGCGGTGGAGCGCCACCCGCGGGACCCGGAACTCTGGAACATCCTTGGAGTCGCCCTGCGGCGGCTCAAGCGCTACCCCGAGGCTGTGGAGGCCCTGGAGCGGGCCACCCGCCTCAATCCCCGCAGCGACGCCATCCAGCAGAATCTCGGCAATGTCTTCAATGACGCGCGGGACCCTCGCGCGATCAAGGTTTTCGCCCAGCTCGTCCGGACAGCGCCCTCGAACGCCGAGCATCAGCGGCAGCTGGGACGGGGATACTGGTTCGCCAAGGACTTCGACAAGGCCCTCCAGAGGCTCAACCTCGCCACCCGCCTGAAGCCCGACATGGTCGACGCCTGGCTTGACCTGTCGGCGGCGGCCTCGGACTCCCGCGGCCCTGTCGAGGGGCTGGAGGCGCTGGAGCGGGGCCTGAAGGCCTGCCCTGGCAATCCCCGGCTGCAGGAGGCCCGGCTGTCCATGCTGCGCCGCTCGGGCCGGATGCGCGAGGCCGAGCAGCAGATGCTGGAAATGCTCAAGGTCACGCCGGATGCGGCCTGGCTGCACTTCCAGCTGGGTGGGGCCCTGACCGACTACGACCGGCCCCGGGCCAACGAGCACTTCCGCCGGGCCATCGAGCTCGCGCCGGACAATGTCGACTACCGGATCACCTATGCCGAGAGCCTGGGTCGCGACCGCACCGGCGACGAGGGCGGCAACCTCGAGGCCGCCTACCGCACCATGGTCGAGGTGCTCGACAAGGCCGAGCTGACCCCCGGCAACCTCAAGGTCATCTACGAACTGCTGGTCCGGGTGGCGGACTACGACCGGCTCGAGGCCCTGGGCTCCTTCTCGAAGGTGGGCCGCACCTGGGCCGAGGCGGGCCGGCACACCGCCCTGATGGCGCACCTTGCCCGGGTGCGCACGGCGGAAGACCGGCTGGAACTGGTCGAGCAGCATCGCATCTGGGGCCGGCTCGCCGACGCCGCCGCCGCCCGCCGGCCCATCATCCATCCGGCGCCCCGCGCGCCGGGGGGAAAGATCCGCGTGGGCTACATGTCCTCGGACCTGAGGGGACACCCGGTGGCCTACTTCGCCATCCCCCTCTTCGAGCACTACGACCGCAACCGCTTCGAGGTCTTCTGCTACTCCTGGTACCAGGGAGAGGAGGATCCGACCCAGAAGCAGATCACCCAGTGGGTGGATGGCTTCCGCTGGCAAAAGGACATCACCGACCGCGAGGCCGCCCAGCTGATCGCCAACGACAATCTCGACATGCTCTTCGAGCTGGGCGCAACGACCCACATGAACAAGTTGTCGGTCATGTCCTACCGGCCGGCCCCCCGGCAGGCGAGCTGGGTGGGCTATCCCCACTCCGCCGGCCCCGAGACCATCGACTACCTGGTCCTCGATCCCTGGATGAACCCGCCGGATCCGCGCCTCGTGATCGAAAAGCCCCTGCTGCTGGCCCACGCATGGTACGCCATGGGCGAGCGGGCCTTCCGCGAGCAGCCGGCGGTGGATGCGGTCGCCCCGGTCGAGCGCAACGGCTACGTCACCTTCGGCACCGCCAACAATCCCTACAAGTACACCCGCGAGTCCGTCACGGCCTGGGCGCGAGCCGTCGCCGGGACGCCGGGCTCGAAATTCATGTTCGTCCGGCCAGAGGGGACGACGCCGACCTTCACCGCCAACATCCGGAAGGTGTTCGCCGACCAGGGCGTCTCCGCCGACCGCGTGGTCTTCGAAACCGTGCGCGGACGCCACCTGCCCTTCTACAACCAGATGGACATCTCCCTGGACACCTTCCCCCAGACCGGCGGCACCACCACCTGCGAGTCGCTCTGGATGGGCGTGCCCGTCGTCGCCCGGGTCGGAGACGCGGTCTTCGAGCGGATGAGCTATTCCATCCTCAACAATGTCGGCCTCGGCGACCTGGTCGGAAAGACCACGGACGAGTACGTCGACATCGCAGTCCGCCTGGCCTCCGATCCGGCCCGCATCATCGACCTGCGCCGCACCCTCCGGGACCGGCTGGCCGCCAGCCCGCTGCGCGACGCCCGGGGTTTCGCCACCGACTGGTACGCCATGGTCGAGCGCGCCATGGCCGACCCTGTGCGGAAGCCGGCCTAGGTCGGGCAGAATGAACCCGCACGTCGGCATCGCCTGGCAGATCGGCTCGACCTTCGGCTGGGGCGTCTACGGAACCCAGCTGGCCCTGGGCCTTGCGCGTCACAACCGGCTTCCGACGCTCATGGAGTCGCCCGGACCGCTCACGCTGGACGCCCTGGAGGCGACCCGCCTCGCGCCGGCCTTTGAATTCCGCCGCACGGCGGCGGAGTTGATACAGAAACAGGGCGATGGTCCCATCGTCTGCAGGTTCCCGGTGATCCACGCGCGGGGCAATAATGCAGAGCTCCAGTTCGGCCGGCTGTCCGCCCGCACCCGGGGAACCGCAAACCACGTCTGCATCTTCTTCGACCGGACGACCTTCTCGCCGGAGGCGATTGCACAGCTCAACCAGTTCGACAGCGTCATTGCCGGCTCCGCCTGGAACGGCGACCACCTGAGGGCCCTCGGGGTGCGGAACGTGATCGACAACATCCAGGGCATCGACGCCTCCCGGTTCCACCCCGCGCCCCGGAGGGGGCTGCTGGGCGACCGCTTCACCATCTTCTCCGGGGGGAAGATCGAACATCGCAAGGGCCAGGACATCGTCGCCGCAGCCTTCCGCGCCTTTCGCCAGAGGCACGACGACGCGGTGCTCGTGACCTCCTGGCACAATGCCTGGCCCCGGGCGGAGGGCGTCCGGGAGATCATGCGATCAAGGGTCTTCGATGGCGCCGACCTGCTCGATTCCGAGGGCCGGATCGATGTCCGCCGCTGGCTCTTCCTCAACGGCGTGCCGGCAGAGAGCGTCATCGCCTTGCCGGAGATTCCCAACGCCCTCCTGCCGCCGGTCATCCGGGAATGCGACGTCGCCATCTTCCCGAACCGGTGCGAAGGCGGCACCAACCTCGTGGCCATGGAGACCCTGGCCCTGGGCGTACCCTCCCTGCTCTCGGCCAATACCGGCCACATGGACCTGCTGGACCGGCAGATCGGCTTCGCCCTGGCCGACCAGTCCCCCGTCCCGGAGGCCGGGTCCAGCCCCGACCACGACGTGTGGGGAGAAAGCTCGGTGGACGAGATCGTCGAACGGCTCGAAGCGGTCTACCGGAAACGCGAGGCCTTCCGTGAGGTCGCCCTGGCCCACGCCCGGTTGATGGAGGACCTGTCCTGGACCCGGCAGATCGACCGGCTCCTCGTTCATCTCGGGATCTGATACCACCGGCCGCGACCACTGACTCGCGGGGTATTCCCGTCACCTTTGCGGCGTGATTCAAGGTGGCATGGAGGGGCCATGCCAGAGCCAAGGCGATCACGGGGGACTGGACGGCATGCGAACTGCGTCGGCTGGCGGCGGCATTGCGGCACGCGATCCAGAGCCGACGGCTGTTGTCGCTCGCCACGGTGCTGGACGGGATGAACCGCCCCGAGGCGGCTAGGATCCGCGTGATGTTCTTTCGCGATTCGAGATCGCTCGCGATGTGCCATCCCGCGCGATCGGCAAGGGTAGGGCGTGCGCGCCATTGGTGACATCTGCAACCTCTACGAGCCTGACGAGTGCTCGAACTACCTCAAGGCCACCCGATATGCCTCCAATCAAACGCACTATGCTCTCGGCGTCGCGCCAGATGTGCGGCGCCTCAATGAATTGCCCAAATCGGACTGCATCGCACTCCATGCCAGCCTCGCCTGCGCGGACCGCCTCGACGCCGGCGTTGAAAGCCAGAAGGTTGGCCTGGAAGGCGATCTCGTCGATCCCGCCGATGATCTGGCTGAACGCACCTGCCAGACAAGCGCGCAGCGCCAGCATTCAGCCGGACTGTGTCGCCGACGCATAGTCGCTGAGAAACCAAACGGCGCAAATCGCGATACCGCTCGCGACGAAGAACCACTGAGCTCCCATGACCAGCGATGGGGCCAACAAGGCTACAGCAATCAGCGTGGGGCCGACGAGCATCTCGACGAGGGCGTGTAAACGCATGGGAATGATCTTCACGAGGCCAAGCGGCATGTCGCTCAGGACGGTCATTGCCAAGTGAACACCGGCAAGCAGGTAGGCCAGAATGGCGGCTGTACCCGAAAACCCGAGGAGCGTCGGTGCAGCAGCGAAGACGATTACCGTGGCATAGTCGAGGATGCCGTGGATCGAGGTGTTGAGGATCTTCATGGTCGTTGTTCCTTTTTGGAGCGTTTGGTACATTACTGGGCAAGGCTATAGGCTCCATGATGCCTGACCCGGTGTTCAGATCGGTGGGGGTGCTTTCAGCGTCAACAGAAGCGTCTGCTTCGCTGCCCGGATCTCCTCCTCGAGCATTCCGGCCTTTGCCAGCACCAGGATGCCCTGGATACCGGCCACGGCATGCAATGCGAGCGCGGATACGGCGCTATCCGGCAGGAAGCGGCCGTCGCTATCGGCGAGGCTGAGCGCCTTGGAGAAATGGCGCCGCAGGAGCCGCACGCCCTGATCGAGGCGGTTGCGCACGGCTTCATCTTGCGCCCCCATCTCGAGGGCCGTGTTGCCTATCAGGCAGCCACGCCAACCGTCCGTCCGTCCTTCGGGATCGCGCGCTACGGTCAGAATCGCGTCAAGCAGACAGGCAGCCGCTTCGTCACGATGCTTCACGCCCTCAAGCGCTCTGGCCAGTACCTGATCGACCGCGCTGAAGTAGCGGTCGAGGACGGTAAGGAACGCCGCATGCTTGGAGTCGAAAGCGTTATAGAAGCTCGCCTTGCCAAGCCCCATCGCGTCCAAGAGTTCGGGCATGTGCGTTCCCTCGTAGCCCTGCCGCCAGAAAAGGGGCAGCGCGCTGGCAATGACGGTGTCTGGATCGAACAGCTTGGGGCGCATAGGGAACTATTAGACCATTTGCTCTAATATGTCAATCGGGATGCGCGATTGGGCACACAAAGGTCAATCATGAAGGCCGTTGGTATGGGGCCCCTTCAGGCTGGCCCGCCGAGCCGTCCCTCCGTCGCCAGCCGGGCGTAGTAGTCGGCATAGGCGTCGAAGAAGGCCTCCCCCGTCCATCCGGGGGGCAGGCAGGGTTCGTCGTTCACCCGCACCCGGGGTTCGGGGAAGTCGACCTGGTCGTTCAGGACGAGGTCGCAGGCGAGGCCCAGGCGCGGGCCCGCCTCGGCCGCCAGTCGCCGGGCGAAGTCTCCCTGGGTTCCCACCAGGCCCGAAGGCCGGGCGTCCAGCCGCACCGGCGCCGGCGCCGCCAGAAGGCGTCCCGCAAGGCCGGCATAGGCGCCCGCGAGGTCCGGGACCGGCTGGTTGTCGCGGACATAGGCCGGGGTCAGCACCCGCCCGGGCTCGCCCCGGAACCAGGCCTGGAACAGGGACCAGCCCATGCGCCCCTCTTCCAGCACGCCGAAGGGATTGGCGATGACGAACCGGCCGAAGGACAGGCCGGCCCCCTCCGCGAAGTCCGCCAGGGCCTGGCCGGTCAGGCCCTTCGAGAGGCCGTAGGGGCTGACCGCCGGGGCTTCAGGGCCCTCGCCCCCTTCGCCGGGCTCGAAGACCGTGGCGGTCGAGACCAGGACCCGGCAGCCGCCGGAGGCAGCCGCCTTCACCGCCCCTTCCGCCCCTGCGAGGTTTCGCGCCACCCCTGCGGCCACGTCGTAATCCGGCGACCGGTAGCCGGGGATGTCGGCTCCATGGTGGGCGAAGAGGTCGAACCGGCCCGTCCGGGCGAGATCACGGAACAGGTCGCTGTCGAGGGGTGCGTCGAACACCCGGGCCGTCGAGGCCGCCAGCCGCGCCACCCGCTCGCCCCTCAGGCCAGGATAGTCGCCCTCGCCGCGGGTCAGGGTCGCCACGACCTCATGGCCCGCCCTGGCCAGGGCCTCGGCGATCCACAGGCCGGTGAAGGAACTGGCGCCGGTCAGGAGGATCCGGGCCATGGTCAGGCCGCGCTGAAGTCCGGGTAGGCGGAGTCGCGTTCCGACATCACCCGGGGCTCGGCCGGCCACTGGATGCCGAAGGCCGGATCGTTCCAGCGCACGCCCTCGCCCTTGCCGGGCTCGAAGAAGCGGTCGATGACGTAGAGGACGTCGGTCTCCGGCTCCAGAGTCAGGAAGCCGTGCGCCAGCCCTCGCCCGACGAGAAGGGCCCGGCCGTCTTCGGCGCCCAGCTCCACGCCGGTCCACTGGCGGAAGGTGGGGCTGTCCGGCCTCAGGTCCACCGCCACGTCGAAGATCCGGCCCCGGGTCACGCGGACCAGCTTGCCCTCGTCGAAGGGCGCGGCCTGGAAGTGCAGGCCCCTCAGGGTGAAGGCGGCGGTGTTGCGCGAAAGGCTGGTCTGGGCCGGGGAGAAAGGATGGCCCGCCGCCGCGAAGGCCCTTGGGCAGAACAGGCGGGCGAAGGCGCCCCGCTCGTCCTCCACGGGCTCCATGTCCACCACCACGGCGCCGGCGATGGGGGTCGGCGTAAACCGCATCAGTCCCAGGTCCGGGGCTCGGGCGAGGCGGTCACGAACCGGCCGCCCCAGGCGCGGATGCGCGCTGTCTGGGCCATGATCTCCTCGCGCAGGTTCCAGGGCAGGATCAGCAGGTCGTCCGGCCGTACGGCGTCGATCTGGTCGGGGGCCAGGATGGGAATATGGCTGCCAGGCAGGAACCGGCCCTGCTTGTGCGGGTTGGCGTCAAAGCAGGCGACGATGTCGTCCGCCCCGACCCCGGCGTAGTTCAGGAAGGTGTTGCCCTTGGCCGCCGCGCCATAGGCCGCCACCTTGCGGCCCGCCGCCTTGGCCTCCGCAAGATAGGCCAGGAAGGCCGCCCGCACCGCCTCGACCCGCGCGGTGAAGCCGCCATAGGTCTCCAGCCGGTCAAGTCCCGCCGCCGCCTCCCGGGCGCGCAAGCCCCTCAGGGCGTCGGTCTCGGCATGGCCGGCGTCCTGGCGGCAGCAGAACAGCCGCAGCGACCCTCCGTGGGTGGTCAGCAGCTCCACGTCGAAGGGCCTCAGGCCCTTGGCCTTGAGCACCGTCTCCACCGCCAGCAGGGACAGGTAGGAGAAATGCTCGTGGTAGATGGTGTCGAACTGGACCTGTTCGATCAGGTTCAGGAGGTGCGGGAACTCGAAGGTCAAGACGCCCTGCGGCTTCAGCACGTGCCGGAATCCGCCCACGAAGTCTCCGATGTCGGGCACGTGGGCGAGGACGTTGTTGGCCGCCATCAGGTCGGCGGTCAGGCCCCGGCCCGCCAGGTCTCTGCCGGTCGCCTCATGGAAGAACACCACCTCGGTGGGCACGCCGCGGTCACGCGCCGCCGCCGCCGTGTTGGCGGTGGGCTCGATCCCCAGCACCGGCACGCCCATGGCTGCGAAGTGCTGCAGCAGGTAGCCGTCATTGCTGGCCACCTCGATGACCCGCGAGCCCGACCCCAGGCCGAACCGCTTCGCCATAGCCCCGGCGTAGGCCTTGGCGTGGGCCACCCAGCTCTCCGAGTAGGAGGAGAAATAGGCATAGCCGTCGTCGAAGATCTCCCCCGCCGGCACGGGATCGTCCGCCTGGACCAGGAAGCAGGATCCGCACACCCGGGTATGCAGGGGATAGGTCTTCTCGGTCCCCGCCGCCAGCTGCGCGGGCGTGAGATAGGCGTTGGCCAGGGGCTGGAGGCCCAGGTCGAGGAAGTCCTGGGTCAGGGGCGTGCGGCAGAATCGGCAGACAGGTGCGCTCATGGCAGGGCCTCATACCGCGCGATCTGCTCGCGGCACAGGGCCAGGGCCGGCTCGCCAGCCGCCTGCCGGCGATACCACTCCATGGTCCAGTCGATGGCCTCCGGCGCGGCCAGCCGGCTCTCGAAGCCCAGCGCCTCGCGGGTCAGGGCCGTATCGACGCCGAGCGCCCGGGCCTCCAGCGAGGCCGGGTCGGGCTCGTGCCGCCAGGCTCGCCCGTCAAGGGCCGCCGTCGCCCGGCTGGCCAGCTCGCCCACCGTCACCTCGGCCCCGCCCGGCGCAGGGCCGAAGTTGAGGGCCCGGGGCGTCGCCGGATCCTTGGCCAGCCGCTCCAGAAAGACCAGATAGCCCGCCGCACAGTCCAGCACATGCTGCCAGGGCCGGGTGGCCTCGGGATGGCGCAGCGCCACCGCCTCGCCCGCCGCCGCGGCGCGGACGATGTCAGCCACGATCCGGTCGCGGGAGAAATCGCCGCCGCCGATGACATTCCCGCCCCGGGCGGTCGCCACCGGCACGCCGGCCCGGTCGAAATAGCTCCGGGCCATGGAGGCCGTGACGATCTCCGTCGCCGCCTTCGACGCCGAATAGGGGTCCTTGCCCCCCAGGGCGTCGCCTTCCGTGAAGGCCCGGCCGGTCTCGGCGTTGGCGTAGACCTTGTCCGAGGTCACCACCAGCACGGCCGTCAGGGCCGTCCGGTCGCGCAGGGCCTGCAAGAGGTGGGCCGTACCCATGATGTTGGCGGAGAAGGTGGCGACGGGGTCGGCTATGGCGGTGCGCACCAGGGGTTGGGCGGCCATGTGCAGGACCAGGTCGAACTCGGCCGCCATCAGGGTCTGGGCCACTTCGGTGGCTTCGCGAAGATCGGCGATCCGGGAGTCGGTCAGGTCGCCCACCCCGGCCAGGTCGAACAGGGCCGGATTCTGGTCCGGCGCCAGGGCCAGGCCCGTAACCTTCGCCCCCATCGAAGCCAGCCAGATGGCCGTCCAGCCGCCCTTGAAGCCGGTATGCCCTGTCAGAAGGACCCGCTTGCCGGCCCAGAAGGCGGGATCGGGGCGGGTCAGGACCACAGCTTCCAGGGCGCCTGGCCCGACGCCCACAGGGCCTCGAGGTTGTTCTTGTCGCGCAGGGTGTCCATGCCGGTCCAGAAGCCGGAATGGGGAAAGGCCATCAGCTGGCCGTCAGCGGCCAGGCCCTGAAGAGGCTCGGACTCCCAGGGCATGGGGTCGCCGGAAATCCGGCTCACCACCTCGGGCTGGAGCACGAAGAAGCCGCCGTTGATCAGGCCCTCGTCCCCGGGGGGTTTCTCGACGAAGCGGCGAACCTCGCCTTCACGGATGTCCAGCGCCCCATACCGCCCGGGGGGCGAGACCGCAGTCACCGTCGCTTGCCGGCCATGCGACCTGTGGAAGGCCGCCAGGGCGCCGATGTCCACATCCGCCACGCCGTCGCCATAGGTGAAGAAGAAGGGCTGGCCCGGCTCCAGATAGCTCGCCACCCGCTTCAGCCGTCCGCCGGTCATGGTCTCGGCCCCGGTGTCCACCAGGGTCACCCGCCAGGGCTCGTGGTGGGTGGCGTGGTACTCCACCGCGCCCTTGGCCAGGTCCACCGTCAGGTCGGCGTTGTGCAGGACATAGTTGGCGAAATACTCCTTGATCATGTAGCCCCGGTAGCCGAGGCAGATGATGAAATCCCGGACCCCGAAGTGGGAGTACAGCTTCATGATGTGCCAGAGGATCGGCCGGCCGCCGATCTCGATCATGGGCTTGGGCCGCAGGTGGCTTTCCTCGGAGATCCGGGTGCCCAGGCCGCCGGCCAGGATCACCGCCTTCATCCCCGCCGCGGGACTGTCGGATTGGGTCAAGACGCTCTGCATCCCTCTGTCGCGCCGCCTGCGCGCGCCCCCTCTTAGCCCGAACGCGTGCGTCGATGAAGCCTGAACGGCCCGTCGACCTCATCATCATCGGCGCCCAGAAGGCCGGCACCACCGCCCTGTTCGATTATCTCGGCGATGACCCCGCCTATGTCCGGTCCGACGTCAAGGAGGTCCACTTCTTCGATCTCGAGGACCCGGCCGCCCCCACGCCCGACCTGTCCGCCTACGCCGCCCGCTTCCCCGACCGGCCCGGCGTGCGCGTCGAGGCCACCCCCATCTACATCTACTGGCCCGGCGCCCTGGAACGGATCGCCGCCGCCTGCCCGGGCGTGCGCCTTGTCCTCCTCCTGCGCGATCCCGTGGAGAGGGCCTGGTCCCACTGGCGCATGGAGACCGCCCGGGATGCGGAGAGCGAGCCCTTCTCCTGGTGCATCCGCCGCGGTCGCCAACGCCTCTTCGAGGCCGAGCCTTTCGGCCATCATCGCGAGTTCTCCTATGTCGAGCGCGGCTTCTATGGCGAGCAGGTCGAGCGGCTGTTCTCCCTTTTCGATCCCGCAGACGTCCTCATCGTCCGGGCCGAGGACCTCGACGCCGACCCCGCCGCCCTCCTGGCCCACCTGTCCGCCTTCGCCGGAACCCCGCCGCCTCCGCCCGTGCGGCCCCGCCGGGTCCACGTGGGCGCCCCGGCCCCGATCCCCGAAGCCGACGCCGCCTTCCTGCGACAGGTCTACGCCCCCGACCAGGCCCGCCTGAAGGCCCTGACGGGGATCAGCTGGGCCTCCTGAAAGTCCGCCGCCCCCTCACCCTCGGGGGAGCAATCAAGCGACTGTAATTCCTCCCCCTTCCAGGGGGAGGTGGACCGCGAAGCGGGCCGGAGGGGGTCTGCTGAAGCGCCGTTGACCCCCTCAGTCAGCTTCGCTGACAGCTCCCCCTTGGGGGAGCAATTGGTGAGTCATTCCTCCCCATCAGGGGGAGGTGGACCGCGAAGCGGGCCGGAGGGGGTCTGCTGAGTCCCGCGACATGTCCGCCGATCCGCGGTAACCTTCCACAACCCATGCGCAGCCTTCTCGCCCTTCCCCTTCTCGCCCTGCTCGGCGCAGCAGCGCCTGGCCCGCCGCGCCTGTCCCTGCCCCTCGCCTGCACGCCGGGGGCGGACTGCTTCCTGCAGAACCACGTAGACCGCGATCCCGGCCCGGGGGTGAGGGACTTCCGCTGTGGGGCGCAGACCTACGAGGGGCATACGGGAACCGACATCCGCCTGGTCAACGACGCAGCGCGCCTGCGGGGTGTCGACGTCCTGGCCGCGGCGCCCGGACGGGTCGTGCGCCTGCGGGACGGAGAGCCGGACATCTCGGTGAAGGCGCCCGGCGCCCCGCCTGTCGCAGGGCGCGAGTGCGGCAATGGCGTGGTCATCGACCATGGCGGCGGCTGGGAGACCCAGTCCTGCCACCTCGCCCGGGGCTCGATCCGCGTGAAGGTCGGCCAGGAGGTCGCCGCCGGCCAGCCCATCGCCCGCGTGGGCCTCTCGGGGAATACCGAATACCCCCACCTGCACCTCACCGTTCGCCAGGGGACGCGGACGGTGGACCCCTTCCTTCCGAACGGCGGCGCAGCCTGTTCGACGCAGGCGGAGGGAGCCGGGCTCTGGACGCCTGCGGCGGCGGCGGCCCTGGCCTATCGCCCGGGCGGGGCGGTGCTCAACGCCGGCTTCGCCGACGGCCCCGTGGACAACGCCCGGATCGAGGCCGGCGCCCCGCCTCGGCCGGGGCGAAATGCCCCCGCCCTGGTGGCCTATGTCCGCGCCATCAACCTGAAGGGCGGCGACCGGCCGACCCTGACCCTCACCGGACCGGATGGCGTCGTGCTGGCCCGGGCCGAGGGCGCGCCCCTCGATCGCAGCAAGGCCCAGTGGCTGGTTTACGCCGGCAAGCGCGCGCCGCCCGGCGGCTGGCCGGCGGGCCTCTACCGGGCCGACTACGCCGTCCTGCGGAACGGACAGACCGTGCTGAGCCGCCGGTTCGACCTGCGGCTCTGACGACGGCTCAGACGACGATGTCTCCGAAGGCCATGTCGGTGACCCCGGTCAGCTTGATCGCCTCATCCACCGTGCCGTCCGCATTGCGGTCGATGAACAGGTAGCCGTCCGCTCCCACCCGGACGAAGGCGTACACGACCGCGCCGTCCGCAAGGCCGTCGGCCACAGTCTGGGCGGCGGCGAAGGACCCGACGCTGCTCAGTTCCTCGCCATAGTTGGTGGCGTTGCCGGCGACCCCGAGGGAGAGGCGGTCCGACCCGGACACAAAGTCGAGGATGTCGTCGGCGGTCGACACCAGGAGCCCGGTGTCGCCTGCGGCGAAGACGAAGTGGTCTGCGCCCGCGCCGCCAACCAGGCTGTCGGTCCCGGCCCCGCCGGAAAGGGTGTCGTTGCCGGCCAGGCCCGAGAGCGAGTCCACCCCGGTCCAGCCGGTGATGCTCTCATTGCCCGCATCCCCGACGACTCTCACCGACACGCTCGTATAGGTCAGGTTGGGCAGGGTGTAGGTCGCGCCGGACGCCACATTGACCACCACGGCGGAGGATCCGCCCGTCCCGGAGACGGAGGTGAAGGCCGCCAGCTGGGCGGGGCTCAGCGTCGCTGCGACCCCCGCCGCCACCAGGTTCTCCACCTGGGTGAAGGTAAGGCCCGCATCGAACACCGTGGCCCCCGTCACGCGGACGGTATCCGTCCC
>NZ_JADCBG010000098.1 GCF_020253645.1 Phenylobacterium sp. | reverse complement strand
TTTCGGCCGCTCCGCCGCCCTGCGGGCCGCCGATCTCCTGAAGCCCGGCGCCTCCCAGCCCGAGCTGAAGCCGTCGATGACGGACTCTCACCTCGCCCGTTTCGATCGCCTGCGTCATGCTGACGGCTCGACCCCCACCGCCGCCCTGCGGCTGGAGATGCAGCAGGCCATGCAGGAGGACGCCGCCGTCTTCCGGACGGGTGAAAGCCTCGCCTCGGGGGTGAAGCGCCTCCAGGCGGTCCATGACAAGCGCAAGGACATCAAGGTCTCCGACCGCGGGCTGATCTGGAACACCGACCTTGTTGAGACCCTCGAGTTCGAGAACCTCGTGGTCCAGGCCGTGGTCACCGTCGCCGGCGCCGCAAACCGCACCGAGAGCCGCGGCGCCCACGCGCATGAGGACCATCCCGACCGGGACGACGCCAACTGGATGAAGCACACCCTGACCTGGCTCGACGACGCCACTGGCAAGGTGGCGATCGATTACCGGCCGGTGCATGACTACACGATGACCAACGACATTGCGCCGATCCCGCCCAAGACGCGGGTCTACTAAGGTCGCGGACGCAGACGGAATTCGAGGAAAGAGCTCCCATGGTTGAACTCGCCCTGCCGAAGAACTCCCGGGTCCAGAAGGGTCGGCACTATCCCGCGCCCGCCGGCGCCAAGAAGGTCAAGACCTTCCGGATCTATCGCTATGATCCCGAAGGGACGGGCAATCCGCGCTGGGACACCTATGAGGTCGATGTCGCGGCCTGCGGCCCGATGGTTCTGGACGTCCTGATTCACATCAAGAACACCATGGACCCCACCCTGACCTTCCGGCGGTCCTGCCGCGAGGGAGTCTGCGGTTCCTGCGCCATGAACATCGGCGGACGGAACACCCTGGCCTGCACCCATGGGCATGACGAGGTCCCCGGTTCGGCCTGCCAGGTCAGCCCGCTGCCGCACATGCCGGTGGTCAAGGACCTGGTGCCCGACCTCACCCACTTCTACGCTCAGTATGCGTCCATCGAGCCCTGGCTGCACACCACCACGCCCGAGCCCCAGACCGAATGGGTCCAGAGCCCGCAGGACCGGGAGCAGCTGGACGGTCTCTACGAGTGCATCCTGTGCGCCTGCTGCTCCACCTCCTGTCCCAGCTACTGGTGGAACGGCGACCGCTATCTCGGGCCGGCCACCCTGCTGCACGCCTATCGCTGGCTGGTCGACAGCCGGGATGAGGCTACCGGCGAGCGGCTCGACGCCCTGGAGGATCCCTTCAAGCTCTATCGCTGCCATACGATCATGAACTGCGCCCAGGTCTGCCCGAAGGGGTTGAATCCCGCCAAGGCGGTCGCCGAGGTGAAGAAGATGATGGCGGAGCGACTGGTCTGACGCCCTCCAGGCGTCAGGGCATCCGGCGAATTCCGTAAGTTGACGGCTGCGTCACTTTTCTGCATCTGGAGCCCATGACCTCGCCAGACGCCCATGTCGTGATCGTCGGCGCCGGCCACGCCGGCGGGACCCTGGCGGCCCTGCTGCGCCAGTATGGGTATGCCGGGCCTGTGACCCTGGTGGGCGAGGAGCCGATTCCGCCCTACCAGAGGCCCCCGCTCTCCAAGGCCTGGCTGAAGGGCGAGGCGGACGCGGAGTCCCTGGCCCTCAAGCCCCTCGAATTCTACGCCGAGAACCGCATCGACTTCCGGCCCTCAGTCCGCGCCGAACGTATCGACCGGGACCGCAAGGCCCTGGTCCTCTCGGACGGGACAACACTCGCCTACGACATCCTGGTCCTGGCCACCGGGGCCCGGGCCATCCGCCTTCCCATCCCGGGAGCCGATCTCGAGGGCATCCTGGAACTGCGCACGGCGGCCGACGCCGAGGCGCTGAAGGCGGCGCTTGGGCCTGGCCGGACCATGGCCGTTGTCGGCGGCGGCTATATTGGCCTCGAGGCCGCCGCCTCGGCGCGGGCCCTGGGCGCCGAGGCGATCGTCCTGGAGCGCGAGCCCCGCATCCTGGCCCGCGTGGCCGGCGAGGTGCTCTCCAACTTCTTCCGCACCCTGCACGAAGGCCATGGCGTCCGCTTCCTGACCGGGGCCTCTGTCACCGGCTTCCGCGGCGAGGGCGGGAAGGTGACGGGCGTCGAACTGGCCGACGGCCGGGTGATCGACTGCGACCTGGCCCTGGTCGGCGTCGGCGCCGTCCCCAATCAGGAACTCGCCCAGGCGGCCGGCCTGGCGGTGAATCGCGGCGTGGTGGTCGACCTGGAGGCCCGCACTTCAGACCCCTCCATCTTCGCCATTGGCGACGTGACCCTGCGGCCCATGCCGATCTATGGTCGGGACTTCCGGATGGAAAGCGTCCCCAACGCCCTGGAGCAGGCCAAGCAGGCCGCGTGCGCCATCACGGGTCGCCCCGCGCCGGCCGGCGAGACGCCCTGGCAGTGGTCCGACCAGTACGACATCAAGCTGCAGATCGCAGGCTACAACTTTGATTCGGACCGGACGCTCGTGCGCGGTGATCCGGGTTCGGGGCGGTTCGCGATCTTCCACCTGAAGGGCGATCAGGTCCAGGCGGTGGAGGCGATCAACTCGCCGCCAGAGTTCATGATGGGGCGGCAGCTCATCGGTTCCCGCAGGCCGGTGGACAAGCAGAGACTTGCGGACCCTTCGGTTTCCATGAAAGAGGTCGCCGCGGCATAGATCCGGCGAGGCAAGGAAAGACCAGATGGCCAAGATCACCTTCATTCAGCACGACGGGACCGAGCACGTCCACGAGGGCAAGACCGGCCTGTCGGTCATGGAAGTCGCGGTGAAGAACAACGTGCCGGGCATCGACGCCGACTGCGGCGGCGCCTGCGCGTGCGCGACCTGCCACGTCTATGTGGACGCCGCCTGGCTCGAAAAGACGGGCGACAAGACGGCCATGGAGGAGTCCATGCTCGACTTCGCCGAGGGCGTGGAGCCCAACAGCCGGCTGTCCTGCCAGATCAAGGTGAGCGACGCCCTCGACGGCCTGGTGGTCCGGCTTCCCGAGAGCCAGCACTAACCGGCCAGGGCGTCCGGAGGCTTAGCAAGCGGCCTTCGGTCCTCATGGCGTGCTGAGTCGCCTGCCCGTGCGGGACGCGCGGCCAAGGGGTTACCAGAGCGTGTCTGACCGCCCGCCTCCGCTGCCGTTTGACGCCATCCGCGGGGATGTCAGGAGTTTCTTGACGGCTGAGGGCAGAGTCTTCGCCGACCTGGGTGATGGAGAGTTCGGGTGTCGCGCAGCCGGTTTCGAGCGCGATGGAAGCCGTTACTTCGTCAAGTTCGCAGTCCATGAAATGGGTGTAGCGAGCCAGCGTCGGGCCATCACCGTGCACGAGCGGGTGCAGCACCCGGCCCTGATCCCGCTGATCCAGGTCCTGGAGGGCGATCGGGGACCCATTCTTGTCTTCCCCTGGTGCGACGCGTCGCCTCTGAGGCAGTCCCAGCGGATGCGGCAAGCGCCCCTGAGCGACGTCATTCGAGCGATCCGTGACGTGATTGACGTTCATCGGGTCATTGATGAGGCCGGTTTCGTATCCATCGACCTTTATGATGGAAATCTTCTCTACAGGGACCGGGTCTTCCTGATCGACGTGGATGAGTATCGGCCCGCCCCCTTCCGGTTGGACACGCCGCGAACCCTCGGCTCGACGCGCTTCATGGCGCCAGAAGAGTTTCACCAGGGCGCATGGCTGGACTCCCGGACCATGGTTTTTCAGCTGGGGCGCGCCATGGCGGTTCTGCTGGATCCTCCACGGGGCGAGTATCCTGATCGATGTCCCGCCCTTGGTCCGGTGATCCGGCAGGCCACCGCGCCTGATCCCGAGGCTCGGTATCCAACAGTCGCCGACCTAACCGCAGGTCTCGACGCTGCGCTTGCGAGAGCCGGCTTGTCACCGCCCTGATCAAGGCGATCAGAACTCCAGTTCCGGATGCCCCGCCGCGCCTTCCGCTCTTTCCGGAAGGTGGCAGGTGAAGGTCGCCCCCGCACCGGGCTCGCTCTCCAGGGCGACCCAGCCGCCGTGCAGCTCGACCAGGGCCTTGACCAGGGCGAGGCCAAGACCGGGCCCGCCGCGCTCGCGTCCGACAAACCTGTCGAAGATGTTCGCCTGCACGTGGAAGGGGATCCCCCGCCCTGTATCGATCACCTGAATCTGCACCTCTCCGAGGGTGCGACGCGCGCCCAGGGTGATGCGACCGCCCTTCGGCGTATGGCTGAGGGCGTTCAGAACGAGGTGGTCAAGGACTTGCGAAAGCCTTCTGAAGTCCCCGCGGATGAGTCCCAGGTCCTCCGGGCAGGCCGCCAGGAGACGGACCTGTCCAGCCTCTGCGTCCTCGTTCCAGCGGACGACAGCCGCCTCCAGTAGCCGGACGACGTTCACGTCTTCCAGGTCCAGGGCCATTTCGCCGGCGTCGATCTGCGCCATGTCGAGGACGTCGTCGATGGATCGACCCAATTGCTCCGCCGCCTGACGTATGGCCCCGGCGTGCCCCAGCGCCCGGGTCGGCAGCTGATCACCCAGCCCTTCCATCAATTCGGAGTACCCGATGATCGTCGTCAGCGGGGTCCGAAGCTCATAGGAGACGTTCCCGACAAAGTCCCGCTTCAGCCTTTCAGCTTCCGCAAGGGCGGCGCTGCGGTCGGCGAGAGCGCGCTCAAGGCGGCGGGCGTCCGTGACGTCAGTGAAGGCGATGAGCGTCGCCCCATCCGGAAGGGGGCGAGACTGATGAGCGACGATCCGACTGTCGGAGGTCCGCACCTCGCCCGAGGCGGGTGCGCGCGCGGCGGGGTCGGTGTCCGCAACCCTTCCCTTGAGTTCTCTCCAGAACCCCTGGTCATGCAGTCGAGGCAGGCAGAGTTCAACGACACCCTCGAAATCCTGCATCTCGGAGAGAGCCTGACGGGGGATGTTCCAGAAACGCTCGAAGGCCTCGTTATGCAGTCGCAGGCGTCCATCTGCGCCGAAGACCGCGACCGCATCATTCAGCTTGTCGAGTGTGGCCTGCTGGACCTGGATGAGACTGTTGTACTGGGCCTTCAGGCGAAGCTCGCCGGTGATGTCCGAGAACAGGAGGACGATGCCGCCCAGGGGGTGGGACTGGCGTACGACCCGGAGGGTGCGGCCGTCAGGCAGGCTCCAGAGCTCGTCCGGCGCGGAATCGAGCCGGACATAGCGCTCCAGCTCGGCGGCCTTCCACCGCGCATAGTCGGCCGTTTCCGGCAGGCGCCTGCGTTGCCGAAGGCGGTCGAGAACCTCGCCATGGGTGGGGCGATCGGCAAGCCAGGCCGGCTCGAGACCGAACATCTCTGCAAAGGCGGTGTTGTGAAAATCCAGGCGACGGGCGGAGGTGAAGATCGCTACCGCGTCGGCGATATGGTTCAGGGTCTCGTCATGGGCCTCCACATTCCGGCGCAGCGCCTCCCGGAGCTCTTCAGCCTCGGTCACGTCCTCGGTCCAGACCCCGACTCCGCCTCCCTCCAGAGGCCTTGCGCTCACCCTGAGGGCGCGCCGGCGCCCGCCCAGGCTGACCCATCGGACGGCTTCCCGAGGCTGGGCCTGGGTTGCAGCCTCCACCGCCAGGACATCCGCGGCCGGGTCCAGGCTGAGACGCCGCTGCGCCGCATCGAGGATGTCGGCGGCTCCCACCGCCGATAGCCAGGCGGCGTTACCCCAGATCGGCAGGCCGTCGGCGCTGGCGATCCAGGCGGGGCCGCTTCGAGCATTCAGAAACGCCGCGAAGCGCGGCGAAGGCGGTAGTCCGCGGGATCCGGCGGCGGCCGAAAGCCGCAGCCAGGCCAGAGCGCCGCCGGCGCGGCCCTCCACGGTCACGACTCCCGCTGCGCCCCTCACCTCGAAGCCGCAGCTCTCGCCCCGCTCGAACAACGCCCGCAGGCGCAGGGCGTGATCCGGATCGGCCCGCATGAGCGCCGCGACGACAGTCTCCGGCTCGGCCGGGACCCCTAGGGCGCGGGCGCAGGCTGTCAGACTGTCATTTCCCGAGACCAGGGCGGGCCGCCCGTCCTCGACGGCGAGAAGCGCGGACTCGAAGGCCTCTGCCGAGGCCTGGGCGGCTTCGGCGTCGCGGCGAAGGCCTCTGTTCTGCGCCTCGAGGTCGAGAATCCTCCGCCCCGCGCGGCCCCGCAGGATCAGCGCCCACGCGCCCGAGGCCAGCGCCAGAAGGGCGGTGATGGCGCTCGCGGAGAGGATCAGGCCTTCACCGGTCATGGGCAGGATCGCAGGTTTTCGCCCCCATCGGGCGAATCATGCGGACAAGATAGGCTGAAGCCTGTTTTTCGGCGATGATAGGACGATGACCGCCCTGTTCTATCCGGTGGCCCCCGACGGGGAGTCAGCGCTCCGTGCGCCTCTCGGCCACGCCCTCCGCGCCCGTGAGGCTGAAGGCGTGGCTGGCGAGGCCGTCATCTTCTCGTCCGAGAGGGTCGGGCCGGCTTGCCAGACCCGGGCCGCCGCAGCTGAACTCCTGGCCAGCCTCCTGGCGGGCGTGGATCGGCCGCCCGACTCCGCCACGGTCCGGCTCGTGGAGGTCTTTGACGGCGCCCGGCCGCCGCCCCCGGCTCGATCCCTCGAACAGGGCGGCCGCCGCTGGCCGGAGCCGCCGCCGCCGCCAAGGACCGTCTGGCGGATTCAGGTGGACTTCTGGAAACCGGCCTCCCAGACTCCCGAGATCCTCTCATCTCAGGCCCGCCGTGTGCGCCGCAGCCCGCCGGCTGATCTGTCCGCCGATCACCTCAACGCCTTCGCCCGTCAACCTCTCCGGCCGGTGCGCCCCCAGCAGCCGCTGGACATCGGCCTCTTTGAGGTGAGGGCGCCCGAAAACCCTGACCGTCTCCTTCCCGATGAGTGAGTCCTGGCCTGTAGGCGCCGCAGCGCCCTCCCTCGACGACATCGCCCGGCTGGCCGAAGTGGCGTTCGCCGCGTTGCCGGAGCCCTTTCGAACCCTGGCGGGAGATATCGTGTTCCGGGTCGATGATTTTCCCGATGACGACATGCTCGCGGAACTCGGCATGCAGGACCCATTCGAGCTTTCGGGGCTCTATCAGGGGGTCGACCTGTCCCGGCGGTCAGTACTTGACGCGTACGAGCCCGCCCGGGTGTTCCTTTTCCGACGGCCCCTTCTGGACGAGTGGGCGGAACGTGGGGATGTGACGCTTGCCGAACTTGTCGCCCACGTCCTCATCCACGAGATCGGACATCACCTGGGGCTCTCGGACGAGCAGATCCACAGCATAGAGTCCAGGTGACGGCAGGGTGCTTCTCGTCCCCCCGAAAACCCGCTAGACCGCCGAAATGGTCTCGCCCCTCCGTTCCGGACGCCTCTGCGCCGCCCTGATGGCGGCCGTGCTCGCCGTTCCGGTTGCAACCTTGGCCGCCGAATTCAAGCCTGCGAACCAGAAGATCGAGATCGGGCGCATCGCCGGGCGCTGGTATGAGGTCGCCCGCCTGCCCAACCTGATCCAGAAGGATTGCCAGGGGGGCGCTTCCGACTGGTCCAGGACCGAGAATGGCTACGCCGTGATCCAGACCTGTCACCGGGGGTCGCTGCTTTCGCCGCCGACCCAGTGGAAGGCCCATGCAAGGATCGTTGGCCCGGTCACTGACGGGCGAATCCGGATCAGCTATTTCGGCGGCGTCCTGAATGTCGAGTACCGGGTGCTTGAGAGCCGTAACGATCAGGGTTGGCTTCTGCTCGGCACGCCGAACGGCCGCTATCTCTGGCTGATGGCGCAGCAGCCGATACTGAGC
>NZ_JADCBG010000097.1 GCF_020253645.1 Phenylobacterium sp. | reverse complement strand
GCGTATCTGGAGGCGCTGGCGACGATCTTATTTTTGGCGACCGGGGTAACGACACGATTTCGGGCGGAGCAGGCGCCGACGAGTTTCGCAGCTTCGGTGAGGCCGGGATCGACCGGTTGGTCGATTTCAACCGCGCCGAGGGCGATCGTGTCGTCCTTGATTCAGGAACGAGCTACTCTGTAGCGCAAGCTGGCGCCGATGTGGTGGTCTCCATGTCTGGCGGCGGGCAGGTCATACTGGTCGGCGTTTCCTTGGCCGACCTGGCTCCCGGATGGATTGTGGCCTAGGTACCGCTCGCCTTATTTTGTCTTTGGCCCTCTTGGGGGGTGGAAAAGGGGCCCACCTCCGGGTCTGGTGATCGGCAGTTGGCCTTCGGTTTCCGCTCCATGGGTGCGCCCCCCCACGGGGTGGCGACTATCCAGGCCCCTCCCGGCGCCCGAGTGCTCGCAGGCCTGCCGCGATCAGGTCCTCTTCCGGCGCTGTCAGGGCCGTGCGACGGCCTGGCGGCCGGCCGGTCTCGGGCATGCCGTTCAGGGCCCAGACCAGGCTCTCATCGGTCCGCCGGTTCCAGAACAGCCCGGTCATCCAGCCATAGGCGTCCCCGAGATGGCCGCGCCAGTCGGCCGAGTCCGGTCCGAAGAAGGCGTCGCCCGAGGTCCCCGGCAGGCCCGTCAGCACCTGGACCCCCAGCCCATAGGCGAGCATCACCCCACCCTCGTTGTCTGCGCCCTCGGGGCCAAGCCGCCAAGCTGTGGCCTCCAGGTCCGCATAGGTCCCCGGAGCCGAAAGGAAGCGCCGGGCGAGACGGTCCATGTCCTCGAGGCTTAGTCGCAGTCCGCCCTGGGGTGAGAAGGCGAAGCCGTTCTCGCCAGGCCGTAGATCGACGTCCGTGAGGCCGGGGGTCTCAGGCGCGGCAAGCAGGCTGGCCCTGGGCGCACTGGGCGGCACGGCGTCGACCTGGGAAACCCAGGCGTCTCCCTCGCGCCGGAGGCCAGGGGCCGCGCGCTGGCGCGCGGCCTGCGATACGCCGCTCCAGTTGTAGCCGGCGTCCGTCCCGGCGGGGGCGAGGAGCCGGTCCCGCATCAAATGGTCGAAGCGCTGGCCTGTGACCTGTTCCGCCCACTGGGCCAGCACGGCGAAGTTCACGTCCGCATAGGAAAAGCGCGCGCCGGGCGGGAAGTCCGGGGGACCAAACCAGCCGCCTTCATCGAAATGGGCGCCGCCCGGGGTGAAGGCTGAGGACAGCAGCCGACCCGCGGGTACGGGATAGCTCGGACCGTTCCTCAGGCCGCTCGTGTGCGACAGGAGGTGTCGCAGGCGGATCGGCGTTTCCGGCCAGGCGGGATGCCGGAGTCGAAACCCGACCCGGTCCGAGACATCCGCGTCGAGTCCCCCGGGAAGGCCTGTGGCGATGGGGACGATCACGGACGCGGCGACCATCTTCGAGACCGAAGCGACCCGGAAGGGGCTGTCCAGCCGGAACCGCCGCCCTGCAGGGGCTTCTCCCCGTGTCCGTGTCCTGCGGCGACCAGGGGCGGAGGCGATGAAGCCAGCGCAGGGTCCGAAGTCCGGCCTTTCGGCTCGGGCAATAGCCGGGAGGGAAAGGGCGGTGGCCATGCCCGCCGTCATCAGCTCCATCGCGCGTCTCCGGTCCGGACTTGTCATGTTGCAGTTTCTTGACGTCATGCTCTTCCCTTGGGCGGGATTATCGACTACCTCCCGCCATTCGCGATTCCACTGGCCTTGGCCAGCCGTTTCGCGCGCCTCTGTTCCGAGGCGTGGCCAGTCGCCCTTCGGCCGCGCGAGGGAACGCCCCCGGCGAGATGGGGGCCTGCAGCGTCCGGCCTCCGGCCTTCCGGGGGTTCAAGGGTGGACGACAGGATGCACATTCTGCGCCCGGGGACCGTCCCGCGCGCTGTTCAAGGGAAGACAATGGCTCAGTCCTTCACCGGCAAGAAGCGGATCCGCAAGTCGTTCGGCCGCATCCCCGAAGCCGTGCAGATGCCGAACCTGATCGAGGTCCAGCGCTCGTCCTATGAGCAGTTCCTGCAGCGCGATGCGCGGTCCGGGCCGCGGCGGGACGAGGGCATCGAGGCGGTCTTCCGGTCGGTCTTCCCGATCAGGGACTTCAACGAGCGCGCGGTGCTGGAATACGTTTCCTACGAGTTCGAGGATCCGAAGTACGACGTCGAGGAGTGCGTCCAGCGGGACATGACGTTCGCCGCGCCGCTGAAGGTCAAGCTGCGACTGATCGTGTTCGAGACGGACGAAGAGACCGGCGCCCGCTCCGTCAAGGACATCAAGGAGCAGGATGTCTACATGGGCGACATCCCGCTCATGACCGAGAAGGGCACCTTCATCGTGAACGGCACCCAGCGGGTGATCGTCTCGCAGATGCACCGCTCGCCCGGCGTCTTCTTCGACCATGACAAGGGCAAGACCCACGCTTCCGGCAAGCTGCTGTTCGCCGCCCGCGTCATCCCATACCGCGGCTCTTGGCTGGACTTCGAGTTCGACGCCAAGGACGTGGTCTATGTCCGGATCGATCGGCGCCGGAAGCTGCCGGCCACGACCTTCCTCATGGCCCTGGGCATGGATGGCGAGGAAATCCTCGGCACCTTCTATGACAGCGTGCCGTGCGAGAAGCGGGAGGGCGGCTGGACCATTCCCTACAGGCCGGAGCGCTGGCGGGGGGTGAAGCCCGAGTTCGCCCTCGTCAACGCCGACACCGGAGAAGAAATCGCCCCGGCGGGCCAGAAGATCTCCGCACGTAACGCCAAGCGCTTCGCTGACGGTGGCCTGAAGGCGCTCCTGCTCCCGGCCGAGGCGCTGACCGGCCGATACATGGCCCGCGACCTCGTCAATATGGAGACGGGGGAGATCTACGCCGAGGCGGGCGATGAGCTGGACGCCGGACTGATCGCCGACCTTGAGGCGCAGGGCTTCACCGGCTTCGACCTGCTCGACATCGACGAAGTCAACATGGGCGCCTACATCCGCAACACCCTGCGGATCGACAAGAACACCGCGAGGGAAGACGCGCTCTTCGACATCTACCGGGTCATGCGCCCGGGCGAGCCGCCGACAGTCGAGGCGGCCGAGGCGATGTTCAAGTCGCTTTTCTTCGACTCCGAGCGCTACGACCTGTCCTCGGTCGGCCGCGTGAAGATGAACATGCGCCTCGAGCTGGACTGCCCGGATGATGTCCGGGTGCTTCGCAAGGACGACATCCTGGCCGTGCTCAAGACCCTGGTGGGCCTGCGCGACGGCCGCGGCGAGATCGACGACATCGACAACCTCGGCAACCGCCGGGTCCGTTCGGTGGGCGAACTGCTCGAGAACCAGTACCGGGTCGGCCTGCTGCGCATGGAGCGGGCGATCAAGGAGCGCATGAGCTCGGTCGACATCGACACGGTCATGCCGCACGACCTCATCAACGCCAAGCCGGCGGCGGCGGCGGTTCGCGAGTTCTTCGGCTCGTCCCAGCTCTCGCAGTTCATGGACCAGACCAACCCGCTCTCGGAGATCACCCACAAGCGGCGTCTGTCGGCCCTTGGCCCGGGCGGCCTGACCCGCGAGCGCGCCGGCTTCGAGGTGCGCGACGTGCACCCGACGCACTACGGCCGGATCTGCCCCATCGAGACCCCGGAAGGCCCGAATATCGGCCTGATCAACTCCCTGGCCACCCACGCCGTGGTCAACAAGTACGGCTTCATCGAGAGCCCCTACCGGCGCATCAAGGACGGCCGGATCACCGACGAGGTGGTCTACATGTCGGCCATGGAGGAGGCCAAGCACGTCATCGCCCAGGCCAACATCAAGCTGGATGCAGGCGAGATTGCCGAGGACCTGGTGCCCGGCCGGATCAATGGCGAGCCTTCGCTCCTGCCCAAGGCCGACGTGGACCTTATGGACGTCTCGCCCAAGCAGGTCGTCTCGGTCGCCGCCTCGCTGATCCCCTTCCTTGAGAACGACGACGCCAACCGCGCCCTGATGGGCTCGAACATGCAGAAGCAGGCCGTGCCGCTCATCCAGTCGGATGCGCCCCTGGTCGGCACGGGCATGGAAAGCGTCGTGGCGGTGGACTCCGGCGCCGTGGTCGTCGCCCGCCGCACCGGCGTGGTGGAGCAGATCGACGGCACCCGGATCGTGATCCGGGCCACCGAGGAAAGCGATCCCTCGAAGTCCGGCGTCGACATCTACCGCCTGCAGAAGTTCCAGCGTTCCAACACCTCGACCTGCATCAACCAGCGTCCGCTGGTTCAGGTGGGCGACCGGGTCGCTGCTGGCGACGTCATAGCCGACGGCCCGTCGACGGAACTGGGCGAACTGGCCCTGGGCCGGAACGTCCTCGTCGCCTTCATGCCCTGGAACGGCTACAACTTCGAGGACTCGATCCTGATCTCCGAGCGCATCGTGCGCGATGACGTCTTTACCTCGATCCACATCGAGGAATTCGAGGTCATGGCCCGCGACACCAAGCTGGGACCAGAGGAAATCACCCGCGACATCCCGAACGTCGGCGAGGAGGCCCTGCGCAATCTCGACGAGGCCGGCATCGTGGCGATCGGCGCTGAGGTCCTGCCGGGAGACATCCTGGTCGGAAAGGTGACGCCCAAGGGTGAAAGCCCGATGACCCCGGAGGAGAAGCTTCTCCGCGCCATCTTCGGCGAGAAGGCCTCCGACGTGCGCGACACCTCCCTGAGGCTGCCCCCCGGCGTCGCCGGGACGGTGGTCGAGGTTCGTGTGTTCAACCGCCATGGGGTGGACAAGGATGAGCGCGCCCAGGCGATCGAGCGCGACGAGATCGAGCGCCTCGGCAAGGACCGGGATGACGAGTTCGCCATCCTGAACCGCAACATGACCTCGCGGCTTCGCACCCTGCTCACCGGGAAGGTCGCTCTCTCCGGCCCGAAGGGCGTCGGTCGCGGCGAGATCACGCCGGAGAAGCTGGAGGAGGTTTCGCCCGGTCTCTGGTGGCAGATCGCCCTCGAGGACGAGAAGGCGATGGGCGAGCTGGAGGCCATGCGCCGCCAGTTCGACGAGGCCCGCAAGCGCCTCGACCGCCGCTTCGACGACAAGGTCGAGAAGCTGAAGCGCGGCGACGAGCTGCCCCCCGGCGTCATGAAGATGGTCAAGGTCTTCGTGGCCGTGAAGCGCAAGCTTCAGCCCGGCGACAAGATGGCCGGCCGGCACGGCAACAAGGGGGTCATCTCCAAGATCCTTCCCATCGAGGACATGCCCTACCTGGAGGACGGGCGGAACGTGGACATCGTCCTCAACCCGCTGGGCGTGCCCAGCCGGATGAATGTCGGGCAGATCTTCGAGACCCATCTCGGCTGGGCCGCCGCCGGGCTTGGTCGCCAGATCGCCGAGGTCCTTGAGGCCTGGCGTAACGGCGGCCAGCGCAAGGCCCTGATCGATCACCTGCGCGGGATTTACGGGCCTGACCAGGAGCTTCCCGACACCGACGAGGAACTGGTCGAGCTCGCCCGGAACCTGTCGAAGGGTGTGCCCTTCGCAACGCCCGTGTTCGACGGGGCCCGGATCGAGGACATCGAGAACCTCCTGGAGCAGGCGGGCCTGGCCCGCTCGGGCCAGTCGATCCTGTACGACGGCCAGACCGGCGAGCAGTTCAAGCGCCCGGTGACGGTGGGCTATATTTACATGCTGAAGCTGCACCACCTGGTCGACGACAAGATCCACGCCCGGTCCATCGGACCTTACTCCCTGGTCACCCAGCAGCCGCTGGGCGGCAAGGCCCAGTTCGGCGGGCAGCGCTTCGGGGAGATGGAGGTCTGGGCCCTCGAGGCCTACGGCGCCGCCTACACCCTGCAGGAGATGCTGACGGTGAAGTCCGACGACGTGGCCGGCCGGACCAAGGTGTACGAGTCCATCGTGCGCGGCGACGACACCTTCGAGGCGGGCATCCCCGAGAGCTTCAACGTGCTGGTCAAGGAGATGCGTTCCCTCGGCCTCAACGTAGAGCTTGAGAACACCTGAGGCGTAACCGCCTGCCGCCCAATTGCGGGGGGAGGGGCCGTCAGTCCCTCCCGATCCGCTTCCGGAATCTCTGACGAACTGGAAGACCCATGAACCAGGAAGTCCTGAACATCTTCAACCCGGTCCAGGCCGCCCCGACCTTCGACCGCATCCGCATCGCCCTCGCCAGCCCGGAGAAGATCCGGTCCTGGTCCTTCGGCGAGATCAAGAAGCCCGAGACCATCAACTACCGGACCTTCAAGCCGGAGCGCGACGGCCTCTTCTGCGCGCGCATCTTCGGCCCGACGAAGGACTACGAGTGCCTGTGCGGCAAGTACAAGCGCATGAAGTACAAGGGCATCATCTGCGAGAAGTGCGGCGTCGAGGTCACCCTGGCCCGCGTCCGGCGCGAGCGCATGGGCCACATCGAGCTGGCCAGCCCGGTCGCCCACATCTGGTTCCTGAAGTCCCTGCCCAGCCGCATCGCCATGATGCTGGACATGCCCCTGAAGGACATCGAGCGGGTCCTGTACTTCGAGTACTACATCGTCACCGAGCCGGGCCTGACGGCCCTGAAGATGCACCAGCTCCTCTCCGAGGACGACTACCTCCGCTACCAGGAGGAGTTCGGCGACGACAGTTTCACCGCCGAGATCGGCGCAGAGGCCATCCAGGGCCTGCTGAAGGGCATCGACCTGCCCAAGGAAGCGGACAAGCTGCGTGAGGACCTCCTCACCACCACGTCCGAGATGAAGCTGAAGAAGACGTCCAAGCGCCTCAAGCTCATCGAGAGCTTCATCGAGAGCAAGAACAAGCCGGAATGGATGATCCTGTCGGTCATCCCGGTCATCCCGCCCGAGCTGCGCCCGCTGGTGCCCCTGGACGGCGGCCGCTTCGCCACGTCCGACCTGAACGACCTCTATCGCCGGGTGATCAACCGGAACAACCGCCTGAAGCGCCTGATGGAGCTGCGGGCCCCGGACATCATCATCCGCAACGAAAAGCGGATGCTGCAGGAAGCGGTGGACGCCCTGTTCGACAACGGCCGTCGCGGCCGGGTCATCACCGGCGCCAACAAGCGGCCCCTGAAGTCGCTCGCCGACATGCTGAAGGGCAAGCAGGGCCGGTTCCGCCAGAACCTGCTGGGCAAGCGCGTCGACTATTCCGG
>NZ_JADCBG010000096.1 GCF_020253645.1 Phenylobacterium sp. | reverse complement strand
TGTAGGCGTCGCCGAAGTCTCCCGCCCAGAAAGCTTCCTGCTCGGTCCTGAAGGTCATCGCCCCGCCCCCTGGAATCTGATCGCTGCAGAGCGGAGGCTCCACCGCTTCGCCAGGGGGGTCAACGGGGTTGGAGCCGGCCGGCGCCGGAACGCCGGCCGGGGCCGGAAGAATCAGGCGAGGCCCAAGACCGCAGCGAGGACCATTATGGTTCCCACGAGACCGATCGCCCAGAACAACGGGCGGACCTTGGGAACGCCGAGAAGGTAGATCACCGCATGCGCCAAGCGGGAATAAAAGAACAACTGCGCCCCAAGTGCGGTGGTGGCCCCGAGGGTGCCGGTGGCGGACGCTACGAGGATGAGCGGAGCGAAGAGGGTCAGACCCTCGCGATGGTTGTCCACGACCCGTAGGGCGCGGGCGTGGAATCCTTCCGGGGGGCTGAGCCCGTCCCGGGAGTCCGCCATCACCATGGCGCCCTTCGCGCGCATGCCCGCAACCGCCTGGATCAGCACGAGAACCAGAAGTAGCGCCGTCGAATAGACAAGAAGCCTGAGCTCAATCGGCATGTTTCCCTCCTTTGGTCGCCGGATGCCGTGATGGACCGGTCGCCAGAGGAGAGGCTCCGCTGCATCGACCGGGACGTCAAGCGGCCCTTGGAGAACGCACTCCGCCGGGTCATGATGGGACAGGAGTCGCCGACATGATCACCCGACCGCTTCGACCCCTCGTCCTGGGCGCAGCCCTTCTTTTGGCAGCCTGTTCCGGCGCGGGTTCTCCCGATCCCCTGGTGGGCTTCGGACCCAACCCCGACCTGCCGCCTCCTACGCGGGGTCCGCTGCCGCAGATCGCCATCGCCCAGCCGTTAGGCTGGAGCGGAACCGAGGCGCCCCGCGCACCCGAAGGCTTTGAGGTGACGCGGTTCGCAGGCGCCCTCGCCCATCCGCGCTGGCTCCTGGTCCTGCCGAACGGCGATGTGCTGGTCGCCGAGTCCTCGTCTGAGAGAAAGGGCAAGCCTGGCTTCCGGGACCACGTGGCCAACCTGCTGATGGGGCGGGCCGGCGCCATCCAGCGCACGAGCCCGAACCGGATCACCCTGCTCAGGGATGCCGACGGGGATGGTCTCGCCGAACTCCAGACGCCCTTCATCGAGAACATCCGCCGTCCGTTCGGCATGACCCTGGTGGGAGACACCCTTTACGTGGCCCAGGACGACGGGATCGTGAAGCTCTCCTACCGGTCCGGACAGCTCAAGGCGGAAGGACCGCCGGAGCGGGTGTTCGACCTGCCTGCGGGCCGCAATCACCATTGGACCAAGACCGTGCTCGCCAGCCCCGACGGCAAGACGCTCTACGCCACGGTGGGCTCCAACTCCAACATCGCGGAGTTCGGCATGGAGGAGGAGGCCGGACGCGCGGCCATCTGGGCGATCGACCCCGCCACGCGCTCCGGCCGGCTGTTCGCCACCGGACTTCGCAACCCGGTCGGACTGGACTTCGAGCCCGTCACCGGCGCCCTTTGGACCGCGGTCAACGAGCGCGATGAAATGGGCCCGGATCTTCCTCCGGACTACATGACCAGCGTCGTGGACGGCGGCTTCTATGGCTGGCCCTACAGCTATTTCGGACAGATCGTCGACGAGCGGGTCCAGCCCCAGCGTCCCGACCTGGTGGCGATGGCGTTGAAGCCGGACTACGCCCTCGGTCCGCACACCGCCTCGCTGGGACTGGCCTTCTATCGGGCCGGCGACTTCCCGGAAAAGTACAGGGGAGGCGCCTTCATCGGGCAGCACGGCTCGTGGAACCGCAAGCCTCTCAACGGCTACCGGGTTGTCTTCGTGCCCTTTGCCGACGGCAAGCCCACAGGGCCGCCGGAAATCTTCCTGGACGGGTTCCTGACCGGCGATGGAAAGACCCGGGGTCGCCCGGTGGGCGTGGCGGTGGACCGGACCGGAGCCCTCCTTGTCGCTGACGATACGGGCAAGGCGGTGTGGCGGGTGGCCGCCAAGCGGCCCTGACGGCCGTCATGGGCGCCCAGGGTCAGCCAAAGGTCTTTCGCAGCCGGAACTGAACCGCGCCATCGTACTGGAGGTCCCGGAAGTCGCGATAGAGGAGAGGCGCGGTGTTGCGCGGTCCGGACCAGACGTCGCGTACGCGGGCCGTGTCGCGGCGCAGGGACTGAAGCTCCACGCGCAGGGACAGGTCGGGCCGCCACTTCCACTCGCCGAAGACCAGGATCACGATCTCGCTCTTGAGCGTCTCGATCTCGTTGAGCCGGTAGAAGCGGTCGATATAGGGACCAAAGATGTCGAAGCCCCAGGTCGACCTCAGCCTCGGCAGGTCCTGGGCGTAGCGCAGCTCCCACTCCGACTCGCGCACGGCGGAAATCTGGGGCGGCGGGCCGAAGGCCTGGACGGCGGAGATCGGGCGGGGCCTGCCGGTGGTGGGATCCGTGACCTCGGTCTCGCGCAGGGAGAGCTGGGCCTTGAGGGTGGCCTGCCTGAGGCCGATCCCGTCCAGGGGCGCGCTGAGGCTGAACTGGACCTCGTTGCGCCAGCCATCACCGATGTTCGCCGGCGCGTCGGCGACGACGCTGCCCAGGAAGACAGGCGCGCGGTCGATCACGTCCTTGAGCTCGGAGCGACGCAGGGTCACGGTGAAAACCCCGCTCTTCAGGAACCGGCGCTCGAGCGCAAGCTCGCCCACCCAGGCCTGCATGGGAGACAGGTCCGGATTGCCGGCGGCGACGGCGCCGGTCTGGGTGACGCTGTTGTTCGCGACGAAGTCGTCAAAGTTGAGCTGGGTGACTTCCCGCTCGATCCGCCCGCGCACCTGCAGGGACTCGAACGGCGACCAGGTGACGGTCGCCCGCGGCTTGGTGAAGGAAAGCGACTTCTCCAGCACCACGTCGCCGGAGGATGTGACGGTGGAGGCTTCCTGGCGCAGCGCGAACTCGAAGGCCAGCTGAGGCGAGGCGCGAACCGCGGCGACGGCGAAGACTTCGCCGCGCTGCTCCTCCACGGTCACATTGGCGGCGGGGAGAGGCACAAGGCCGCTGTTGATCCTCAGGCTGGTCGTGGAGTCGAGGGTGTTCAGCGCCCCTTCGATCCCGGCCTCCAGGTTGAGGGCCGGGCTGGCGGTCCGCCGGAAGTGGATCCGGCCCACCGTCTCCGAAACGTCCTTCTCGTTCTGGAACAGGCGGGTGAGGGTCGGGCTGTCGAACCGGGCGTAGTTGTCTGTCCGGTTCCACTGCTGAAAGGCGACCAGGTCCAGCTGGTTGGGCCCGGCGCGCCGGTTCCAGCGCAGGCCGAGTTCGCTCTGCGACCGGTCCTCCGAGAAATACTGGAACTCCCGAGAGACCGACGGGAAGACGATGTCGTCATAGTATTCGCCATCGGCGTCGCCGCCGATATAGGCGCCGTTCAGGCGCAGGCGGCCGCCGGCCAGGGGGGTTTCGTAGGCTCCGACGAGCCAGCGGCGCGACCCCTGGGCGTCATTGTCGATCTTCGAGCGGATCAGAAGATTCCCGTTGGCGTCGACACGGACACGGTTTCCGTCTCCCGCCATGTCCTGGGGGCCCTTTCCGATCACAAACGAGAGCTCGACCAGCCGCTGGCCCTCGCGCCATTGCACCTCGCCCCTCGGACCATAGAAGAACCTGCCGTCCGAGATGGGCCACATCGTCCAGACAAAGGCGCCCTTCAGGCCGGCCGAGGACTTGCGGACGACGTTGGCGATCACGGTCCGGCCCTGCATGTCGATCCCGGGCGCGCCGCCGCGGATCACGTCGATGCGAAGGACGGAGGAGACGGGAATCCGCCTCAGGATCTCTTCCAGGGAGTCGTTCTTCGAGACCGGCGGCTCGCCGTCGATGAGCACATTGCCCCCCGAGCCGGAGAGCCCGCGGACGGCCGCGCCCCTGTCGAAGGAAAAGCCGGGAAGCCTCTGGACCATCTCGAGGGCGGTGGAGGGGCCCACATCCGCGAAGAAGGAAGGCGGATAGGAGATGACTCCCCGCTCGGCCGCGGCGGCCGGAGGGGGCGTCGCCCCGGGATCGGACGCCGGGGGAAGCGGCTCGGTCAGGGAGAGGGCCGAGACGGCCGCAAGAACAGACGCAAGCATGAACAGACTTTCCTCCCAGGGGAGAAGTCTGACGCGCAAGGCGCCTCAGGGCCAGAAAAAAGCGCCAGCGCCAGGGTCAAACCCGGCCGGTCACCGGAACAAGCGCGCCGGTCACCGCCGAAGCGGCCTCGGAGGCGAGGAACAGGATCACCGCCGAAAGCTCGGCGGGAGAGACCCAGAGGGACGGGTCCGCCTTGGGCATGTCCGCACGGTTGGCCGGGGTGTCGAGGATCGAGGGCAGGACGGCGTTGACCGTGATCCGGTCGCCCTTCAGCTCCTCCGCCAGGCTCTCGGTCAGCCGGTGCACCCCGGCCTTGGAGGCGGCGTAGGCGCCCATGCCCGCGCCCGAACGCAGGGCGGCGTTGGCGCCGACATTGACGATCCGCCCCGCCGCCGAGGCGCGCAGGTGTGGCAGGGCGGCGCGACAGGCGTTGGCCGCCGTCGAGACGTTCATCCGGTAGAGCCGGTCCCAGGTCGCAGGATCACCCCCGTCGAGGGTCTCCCAGGAAAAACCTCCGGCGATGTTCAGGAGGGCGTCGATCCCGCCCAGGCCCGCCGCGGCGGCGTCCATCGCCTTGCCCGCGGCGCCGGGGTCGGTCAGGTCGACCCCGGGAAGGACCAGGGCGCCCGGCCCGCAGTCGGCGACAAGTCCGTCCGGGGGCGCGGGCGCGAAGTCCAGGAGGGCGAGGCGACCGCCGCCGGCCGCGGCGGCCTTCGCCACCGCAGCGCCGAGGACCCCGAAGGCCCCCGTGACGACGATCCGCCTGCCGGACACCGAGGCCTTACAGGCGCTCGATGATGGTCACGTTGGCCAGACCACCGCCTTCGCACATGGTCTGCAGGCCGTAGCGGCCGCCCTTGCCCTTGAGGGCGTTGAGCAGGGTCGCCATCAGCTTGGTGCCCGAGGCGCCGAGGGGGTGACCCAGGGCGATGGCGCCGCCGTTGATGTTGAGCTTCTCGGGGTCGACGCCGAGGCGCTGCAGGTAGGCCACCGGCACCGAGGCGAAGGCCTCGTTGACCTCGAAGACGTCGATGTCCTCGACCTTCATGCCGGCCCGCTTCAGGGCGCGCTCGGTGGCCGGAAGCGGGGCTTCCAGCATGATCACCGGGTCATGGCCCATGACCGACAGGTGGTGGATGCGGGCCAGGGGCGTCAGGTTGTGCTCCTTCAGCGCGCGCTCCGAGACCACCATGACGCCCGAGGCGCCGTCGCAGATCTGGCTGGAGGAGGCCGCCGTGATCCGGCCGCCCTCGCGCAGCAGTTTCACGCCGCGGATGCCGTCGAGGCTGGCGTCGAAGCGGATGCCCTCGTCCACGGTGTGGATCACGGTCTTGCCGTCGGCGTCCTTGATCTCGACGCCGATGATCTCGTCCTTGAAGGCGCCCGCCTGGGTGGCGGCGATCGCGCGCTGGTGGCTGCGATAGCTGTACTCGTCCAGCTGGTCCTTGGTCAGGTTGTACTTCTCGGCGACCATTTCCGCGCCCATGAACTGGGAGAACTGGATGCCGGGATAGCGCTCTTCCTGCCAGGGGCTCTTGGGCACGCCAAAGCCGTTCTGGGCCGGCAGGGAGACCGAAAGGCCCATGGGCACGCGGCTCATGCTTTCCACGCCCGCCGCGATGACCACGTCCATGGTGCCGGACATCACCGCCTGGGCGGCGAACTGCAGGGCCTGCTGGGAGGAGCCGCACTGGCGGTCGACGCTGGTGGCGGGCACGCTCTCGGGCAGCTTGGAGGCCAGGACGGCGTTGCGCGCCACGTTGGTCGACTGCTCGCCCACCTGCATGACGCAGCCCATGACCACGTCCTCGACGGCGGCCGGGTCGATGGACGTGCGGTCCACCAGGTCGTTCAGCACGACGGCGGCGAGGTCCGTCGGGTGCCAGTCCTTCAGCTTGCCGCCCTTGCGGCCGCCGGCGGTGCGACCCGCCGCAACGATATAGGCCTCGGCCATGTCTTCGCTCCCATGTTCGCGCCCGGGCGATCCCGGGCCGCATCGGGGCGGGACCATAGGCCCCGGACGCGGGGGAAGCCAAGCCGTTCCGAACCGCCGGCGGCGGGGTCAGGTCGAGAATGTCTGCGCCAGGATGCGATTCAGGCCCTCGGCGTCGGTCGCATCGAAAGACGCCGGGATCTCGGCGTCCACGTCCAGGATGGCGATCAGCGCCCCGCCGGCGTCGAAGACCGGGCAGACGATCTCGCTGGCCGAGCGGGAGTCGCAGGCGATGTGGCCGGGAAAGGCGTGGACATCCTCGACGACCACCGTTTCCCGCCGCTGGGCCGCCGCGCCGCAGACCCCCTTGCCGAAGGGAATGCGAAGGCAGCCGAGGGTGCCCTGGTAGGGACCGAGAACCAGCTCGCCCGGCCGCTCGGGGTCGACCCTGTAGAAGCCCGTCCAGAAGAAGTGCGGGAAGGACTGGGCCAGCATGCCAGCCACCACCGCCATGCGCGCGGTCCGGTCGGGCTCGCCCTCCAGGACAGAGGCGACCTCATCGGCCAGGGCGGCGTAACGCTCGGCCTTGCCGGACGGGAGTTCTACGGAGTTGAAGGCTTCGGCCATGGGGTCTCTATAGCAGCACCGGACGACCGGCGGCGAGGCTGTGCATGATCACCCTGGACTTCGGCGGCGGCCTGCTCCTCGGCCTCGCCTCCAGCCTCCACTGCGCGGGCATGTGCGGGGGCATCGCCGCCTCCATCGCCCTTGCGACGGCGCCCGGGGCCTCGACGAGCGGTCGGCTCGTCGCCCTCCTCCAGGCCCAGGCGGGAAAGGCGGCGGGCTACATGGCGGCGGGGGCGGCCCTGGGCTGGGCCGGGGCGGGCCTCTACGGGGCCCTCGACATGACCGAGGCCTTCGGGATCCTGCAGAAGGTCAGCGCGGCGGTCCTCATCTGGACGGCGCTCGGCCTCATGGGCCTCGTTCCCTCCCCGGCCATCCTGGGTCGCCTGTTCCAGCCCCTCGGGCGCTGGATGCTCACAGCCCGGCGCTCCGCGCGCGGCCTGGCCGCCGCAGTGGCGGGCCTCGCCTGGGGTCTGATCCCCTGCGGCATGGTCTACGCAGCCCTTCTCTACGCCCTGCTGGCGGGCGCGCCGGAGCGCGGCACCCTGGTCATGGCCGGCTTCGCCCTGGGGGTCCTGCCCTCGGTGACGGCTACGGCTCTGGGCGCATCCAGCCTTGCCCGGGCGGGGGCGCGACCCGCCCTGCGCCTTGCCGCCGGCGGCGCGCTCATCGCCTTCGCCCTGGCCACCCTGGTCTGGCCGGCCGGCGCCGCCCCGGGCCTCTGCCTTCCGGCGGCGTAAGGTCGAGCGCGGCTCCCCGGGTTCAGTCGCGGAACCGATACCCGCGCGCCGCTGCCCCTCTCACCGGGCTTCGCCGGGAGCAATTGGCGCTGGGGTTCCTCGGCGCCCATACGCGCCAAAATCCGGATGCGGCCGCCGCCGATTGGCCCTAGCTTCCCGGCCATGGACCTCATCGACGCCCCGTCGCCGAACTTCGACGCCCGGACGGCCCCGCCGGACATGATCGTCCTGCACTATACGGGCATGACGACGGGTGAGGCGGCCCTCGCCCGGCTGTGCGATCCCACCCCAGGAGGGCGGGTCAGCGCCCACTACCTGGTCGAGGAGGACGGCCGCGTCTTCCGGCTGGTCGACGAGGCGCGCCGGGCCTGGCACGCCGGCGTGGCGTCCTGGAAGGGCGAGAGGGACATCAACGGCCGCTCGATCGGCGTCGAGATCGTCAATCCGGGACATGCGCACGGCTATCGCGACTTCCCCGAGCCACAGGTCGCCGCCGTCATCGCTCTGCTGACCGACATCCGAAGCCGCTGGACCATCGCCGACGGCGACATCGTCGGGCACTCCGACGTGGCCCCTGCCCGCAAGCAGGACCCTGGCGAGCGGTTTCCCTGGAAGCGGCTGGCCGAAGCCGGCCATGGCCTCTGGGTCGAGCCGCCGCCGGCCCCGGGCCTGCCGCTGTCCGAGGGGGCGGAGGGGGCCGCTGTCTTCGCCTTCCAGGCGGGGCTGACCCGGCTGGGCTATGACTGTGCGCCCAGCGGGACCTTCGACGCCGCCACCCGCGACGTTGTCGCCGCCTTCCAGCGGCACTGGGTCCAGAGCCGCTTCGACGGCGTGGCCGACGGTCTGACCCGGGCGAGGCTGATCGCCCTTCTGCGACTCTCCGCGGCATGATCACCGATCCGCCGCGGGTGCATGCCTTCGAACTGCGCGCCCTGGACGAGTCGGACGCTCCCGGTCTCCTGGCGCTCTTCTCCGACCCGGAGGTCTGCGCCTTCATGGATATCGAGCCCCTGCAGACGGAGTTCGAAGCCCTGGACATCATCGACTGGGCGCAGGCCCAGGCGGCGCAGGGCGTCG
>NZ_JADCBG010000095.1 GCF_020253645.1 Phenylobacterium sp. | reverse complement strand
CCCGACCCTGACCTGCCCCTCAGCGTCTACATGCACGCCCTGGGCGGCACCGGGATCACGGCCTATGGCGGCCTCCTGGAAACGGGCGCCCTGAAGGACGGCGAGCAGGTCTTTGTCTCTACCGCCGCCGGCGCTGTCGGCTCGGTCGCCGCCCAGATTGCGAAGATCAAGGGCTGCTACGTGATCGGCTCCACCGGCTCGGACGACAAGAAGCGCTGGCTGCTGGAGGAGGCGGGCCTGGACGCGGCCATCAACTACCGGTCCGAGAACCTGCGCTCCGCTCTGAAGGCCGCCGCGCCCAAGGGGATCGACGTCTACTTCGAGAACGTCGGCGGGGCCCACCTCGACGCCGCCCTGGCCTGCATGAACCTGCGCGGCCGGATCGCCGTCTGCGGCATGATCTCGACCTACAACGGCGACCGCGAGGGCGTGCGGAACCTGTCAGTCCTGATCTATGGCCGGATGCGGATGGAAGGCTTCGTCGCCTCCGACTTCCCCCATCTGCAGGAGCAGTTCCAGTCCGACATGACCGGCTGGCTGAAGTCCGGCCAGATCCGTTACCAGGAGACCGTCCTGGAGGGCTTCGACCGTGCACCGGAGGCCTTGATCGGCCTGTTCGAGGGCCGCAACGCGGGCAAGATGCTGGTTCGGCTCTAGCCTACTCGGCCGGGGTGGCGCCGGCGGACTGGCGAGCGGCCCAGCGGGCCCTCAGGCTCTTGCTGGTGTCCCGGCTGCCGTCGGGGCTCCAGCCCGGAGGGCCGAAGAGGTATCCGATAACCTCTCGTAGCGACCGGGCCGAGGCGAGGTCACGTCCGATGGCGATCCATTCATGGAAGGCCACGGTCAGGATGTTGAAGCTGCCCAGGTTGCGGATCAGGCCGTAACGGGGCTTTTCCTCGTCCAGCTCAGCCTGGAAGGTGCCGAACATCTTGTCCCAGATGATCAGGATGCCGGCATAGTTCCGGTCCAGGTACCTGGGGTTGCGCGCATGGTGCACCCTGTGATGCGAAGGCGTGTTGAAAACCGCCTCGAACCAGGCCGGCATCCGCCCGACCGCCTCGGTATGGATCCAGAACTGGTAGACGAGGCTGATCCCCTGCTGGATGGCGATCTGGGCGGGAGAGAACCCCAGGAAGGCCAGCGGCAGCCAGAGGAGCCAGGTCCCCGCAAGCCCGCCAGTCCAGGTCTGCCGAAGCGCCGTCGACAGGTTGTAGTGCTGGGAGGAGTGGTGGTTGACGTGCGCCGCCCACCAGAAACGCCGCTCATGGCTCAGCCGGTGGAAGACATAGTAAATCAGGTCGTCGAGGAAGAAGATCGCCGCCCAGCCCCACCAGGCGTCGAAGGGCACGGTGAAGATGCGGTGTTCCCAGACCCAGACCGTGGCGGTGAAGATCAAGCCGGCGGTCAGGAGGGCGGGAATCCCGCGCAGCAGGCCCATGGCCAGGGAGGCCAGTGTGTCGCGGGCCTCGTACTCGGCCTTGGCCAGTCGCAGACGCCCCAGGCCGATCTCCAGAAGGATGGCCAGGATGAAGAAGGGGATGGCCAGCTTGACCGGGTCGAAGGGCGCTTCCAGCATCAGGCGGTCTCCGCAACCCATCCCGCCAAGGCGGGTCGGGCCAGGCGCGGGCTCACGCCGGACAGACGAAGGTGCAGGCGACCGCCGCGGACGGGCGCTGAGACCGCGACGGTCCAGGCCAGGTCCCGGGCCACCCAGGAGTCGCCGAGGCGAAACAGGTAAAGGGCGTGGTCGCCGGACCGGGCCAGGGCCGCAGCTCCGTCGACGGCCAACCAGAACCGGTCGATCCGGGCATCGGGGTAGTCCTCCGCCAGGAGGGCTCGCGCCGTCGCCTCATCCAGCGGCGGGGTAGGCCGCGAAAGGCGCGCCGCCGCCGCCAGGGCGACGATCACGAGGACCGCGACGCCGGAGACGGCAAGCTGGCTCACAAAGGGGGGAATAGGAATGACGCGCTCCTTTGGCGCCCGAGAGTCAGGCAGGGGGACGGGAGCGTCAAGCCGGACCCTGCGGAAGCTTGACGGCGGCGCTGGTCGAGGGCTGTGTTCCGGACATGAACGCTCTCACCGACTTCATCCGCCGCCTGCCGAAGGCCGAGCTTCACATGCATGTCGAAGGCTCCCTCGAGCCAGAGATGATGTTCGAACTGGCCCGGCGGAACCGGGTCGCCCTGCCCTTCGCCAACGTCGAGGCGGTGCGGGCCGCCTACAGCTTCACGCGCCTCCAGGACTTCCTGGACATCTACTACCAGGGGGCGGCGGTCCTCCTGACCGAGGAGGACTTCCACGACCTGGCCCTCGCCTATTTCCGTCGGGCGGCGGCGGATGGCGCCGTCCGGTGCGAGATCTTCTTCGACCCCCAGACCCATACCGACCGCGGCCTGCCCTTCCGGGTGGCGATTGAGGGACTGCTTTCGGGCATGGCCGCCGCCGAGGCGGAACTCGGGCTGTCCAGCGGTCTGATCCTCTGCTTCCTGCGCCACCTGCCCGAGGAGGCCGCCCTGGAGACGCTTCGGGCTGCAGAGCCCTGGCTGGACAGGCTTCTGGGCGTGGGCCTGGATTCCTCAGAGTCCGGCTTTCCGCCGTCGGGCTTCCAGAAGGTCTTCCGGGCGGCGGGGGAGCGGGGCCTGAAGCGTGTCGCCCATGCCGGGGAAGAAGGCCCGCCCGCGTATGTCGCCGAGGCCCTGGATCTCCTGAAGGTGGACCGCATAGACCACGGGAACAGGGCCCTGGAGGACGAGACCCTGACCGCGCGGCTGGTCCGCGAGGGGCAAGTCCTGACCGTCTGCCCCCTGTCGAACCTGAAGCTCTGCGGGGTGCCTTCCCTGGAAGCGCACCCCTTGAAGCGGATGCTGCAACTCGGCCTGAAGGCCACAGTGAACTCCGACGACCCGGCCTACTTCGGCGGCTATCTCCTCGACAATTGGGTCCAGACCACACGGGCGGTGGGGCTGGAGCGCGACCATCTCGTCACCCTCGCCCGGAATAGCCTCGAGGGCGCTTTCTGGAGCGAGGCGGAACGAGCGCCCCATCTGGCCCGGCTGGAGGCTCTCGCCTCCGGTCAGTGATCGCCCGCCATCATGTCCCGGGTCATGACCCACTTGCCGTCCAGCCAGTCGACGATCTCCCGCGCCGCAGGGTGGTCGATGGCCGCATAACGTCCGCGCAGCCGGTCCTGCACGGCCGGGTCCATCCGGTCGCGACCGGTGTCGTTCAGCAGGATCAGGTGTCGCCGCACGAGGTCGGAAAGCTCAGGACCCAGCACCGCCTTCCCTGCCGCAGCCAGGGCCGCGCCATAGTCATAGGCCTCGCCCAGCCGGTAGCTCTCGGGCAGGGTCAGGGCGGGCAGCAAGGTCAGTTCCGGCTGGAGGGCGGGGTTCACCGCATGGGCCGCAAGCCGGGAGCCAATCTGGGCGGGACGCCCCGTGAAGGCGCGGAGGTAGAGGAAGGGCGACATCCGCGGACCGTCGTTCACGGGATAGTTGTCCCAAAGGACTGGGCGGCGGCCGAGCTGGTCGCCCACCCGCTCGAGATGACGCACGCCATAGGCGCGGCTGCACACCTCCTCCCCTGTCCAGAAGACCTCGATCCGCGGGTCCAGGGCGCGACCCAGGGACTCTAGATAGCCTTCAGGACGCTGGCCGAAGGCCATGTCCAGAGCCGGATCGTCAGAATAGTAGGTGGGGCAGAAAACTATCCGGCTGGCCCGGGTCCGGCCGGCAATCCAGTGGACGATCTCGGCCTGCGCCTCGGCGAGGCCCAGCAGGTCGCCGCGCATGTCGTCAAACAGGACGCCAAGGTCCTCGATCCCAAGCTCGTCAAGACGCGAAAGCTTGTCAGCCAGGGCTCGCTTGGTTTCGGCGCCGAAGTCCTTCCAGACCTCGAAGGGGCTGAGGCCCACACCAAATCGGACCCCTGCCTCACGGCAGGCGGCGGCGAAGCCGGCCAGCGCCCGGGCCTCACCCTCTGGATGCGCTTCCCGCCACCGACGGCGCAGGAAGGCGTCGGCCTTGGGCGCGTACATGAAGAAACGATAGCCAGCCGTCGCCAGCCGGCGCATGACCCTTTCCCGCGCCGCCCAGTCCCAGGGCAGGCCGTAGTATCCTTCGATCAGACCCAGTTCCGGCGTCATGGCGATCCCCTGCTCTTCCCGCCCCGTCCCGTCGTGCTATTCAGTGCGCCCCGGTCCTGATGGAACCGGATCGGAGCGGAGAGACATCTTGCACGCAGCGGTCATCGCGGCCACCGGCCTCTTCACCCCCGCCGAGCGGGTCACCAACGCCGAACTGGTGGAGGCCTACAACGCCTTCGTCGAGATTTACAACGCCCGTCACGCGGCGGAGATCGCCGGCGGCGTGGTTCCGGCTCTCGCCCCGTCCTCGGTCGAGTTCATCGAGAAGGCCTCAGGGATCAAGTCCCGTTACGTGATGAACCGGTCCGGCGTGGTCGACCCGGAGATCATGCACCCCCTGATCCCCGAGCGGTCCAACGACGAGCTGTCGATCATGGCCGAGATCGGCGTAGCGGCGGCGAAGGACGCCATCGCCCGCTGGGGCAAGGACGCTT
>NZ_JADCBG010000094.1 GCF_020253645.1 Phenylobacterium sp. | reverse complement strand
GGCCGACGGCAAGAAGTTCTCCGACCTCTGAGTTTCGGGGCCCGGCCCGGTGAAAGCCGGGCCGGGTCTGGATTCCCGGCCTCTTCGGCGCCTATCCTCGACCCGGGGACATGACCTGGGGAGGCGCAGATGGCGGACAAGGCCCGGAACGACCGGCTGATCGTGGGGGCCGCCTCGGCCGGCACGGTCTTCGAGTGGTACGACTTCTACCTCTACGGGTCGCTGACGGCCTATATCAGCTTCCACTTCTTTTCCGGCGTGAACGAGACGACAGGATTCATCCTGGCGCTCATGGCGTTCGCCGCAGGCTTTGCCGTGCGACCGTTCGGCGCCCTGGTCTTCGGGAGGCTGGGGGACCTCTGGGGACGCAAGAACACCTTCCTGGTCACCATGCTGCTGATGGGCCTGTCGACCTTTGCGGTGGGCCTGCTGCCGGACTACAGCCAGATCGGGGTCGCCGCCCCAATCATCCTTGTGGTCCTGAGGCTGGTCCAGGGGCTCGCCCTGGGTGGAGAATATGGCGGCGCCGCCACCTACGTCGCCGAGCATGCGCCTGAAGGGAAGCGGGGTCTCTACACCAGCTGGATCCAGACGACGGCGACCCTTGGCCTGTTCCTGTCCCTGGTGGTCATCATCCTGGTCCGCACCCTGCTGGGCGAAGACGCCTTCAAGGACTGGGGCTGGCGGATTCCCTTCCTGGTCTCCGCCATCCTGCTGGGCCTGTCGCTCTGGATCCGTCTGAAGCTGAACGAGAGCCCGGTCTTCCAGAAGATGGTGGCGGAGGGTCGGACGTCGAAGCGGCCGCTGGCGGAGGCCTTCGCCGACCGGGGAAACCTGAAGCTTGTCCTGCTGGCCCTGGTCGGCCTCACGGCGGGCCAGGCCGTGGTCTGGTACACAGGCCAGTTCTACACCCTCTTCTTCCTTGAGAAGACGCTCAAGGTCGATGGTCTGACCACGAACATGCTCGTGGCGACCGCCCTGCTGATCGGAACGCCCTTCTTCATCCTCTTCGGCTGGCTGTCCGACCGGGTGGGCCGGAAGCCGATCATTCTCGCGGGCTGCCTCCTGGCGGTGCTGACCTATTTCCCGGTGTTCAAGGCCCTCACTGCAGCGGCGAACCCGGCTCTGGCGGCGGCGAGCGTTTCGGCCCCGGTCACGGTGATTGCAGACCCCGCCGACTGCGCCTTCCAGTTCGACCCTGTGGGGCGAAGCGCCTTCGCCTCGTCCTGTGACATCGCCAAGTCCGCTCTCGCCAACGCCGGGGTCAGCTACCGGAACGAGGCCGCTCCGGCTGGAACACTGGCCCAGGTCCGGATCGGCGACACCGTGATCCCATCGGTCGACGGAACCGGCCAGTCGCGACAGGAACTGGCGAAAACCCGCGCAGCCTGGACGAAGGTCCTGGGAGAGGCCCTCTCGCAGGCGGGTTACCCCGCCAGAGCCGACCCGGCGCAGATCAACAAGCCCCTCGTGGTCGCCCTGCTGACCCTGCTGGTCCTCTACGTCACCATGGTCTACGGGCCGATCGCCGCCGCCCTGGTGGAGATGTTCCCGGCGCGGATCCGATACACCTCCATGTCGCTTCCCTACCACATCGGCAACGGCTGGTTCGGAGGGTTCCTTCCGGCGACGGCCTTCGCCATGGTGGCGGCCTCTGGCGACATCTATCGGGGCCTCTGGTACCCGATTGTCGTGGCGACCATCACCCTGATTGTGGGCAGCGTCTGGCTAAAGGAGATGCGTGGCTCGCAGATGGATTGAAAACCCGTGATTTCTGCGTGAAAAAAACGTGAGTGCTGGGCCGGGGTTTCGCGTCAGAGTAGACTCGCGCAGGTAAATCCGCTGGGGCGGACCCGGATTTTGGGGATCGTCGTGACAAATCGTGGCCCAGGGTTTTCCCGATGGCCGATGACTCCGAGTGGCGGAAGATGGCGTGAAAAATGTGTGAAAGCCGAGGTCCCTGGTCTGAGGACAGGTTTCAGGAGTCGTTTGAATGACAGGCCGATCCGGAATTTACTCGGTCTGGCTGATGGGGGCGTTTCGTCTCGAAGGCGTGGACGGAGCGCGGGTGGAGATTGCAAGCCGCAAGACAATGGGACTGATCGCCCTGCTGGCCACCGGACGGGATGGCGAGAGGACGCGTCAGTTCCTGCAGGAAAAGCTCTGGGGCTCGCGCGGTGCGGCCCAGGCGCAGACCAGCCTGCGGCGTGAACTGTCGAACCTGCGCAAGCTGCTCGCGGATCAACCGACGCCATTCCTGTTCACCGAAGGCCTGAGGGTCCGGCTCAACCTCCAAGCCATCCGATTTGATGTTCCTGTCCCGGGCGCCGCGAATGCCAATGAGCCGCCATCCTCCCGTGCAGACGCCGAGTTCCTGGAGGGACTGGACCTTCCTGGCGAGGACGGCTTCGAAGACTGGCTCCGGGAACAGCGCTCACTCCTGAATGCCGAGCTGGCGGCACGGGAAGCTCCGGCGGCGCCCTTCCCGCCCCTGCCCCGGCATGTTCTCGACCTGACCCAGCCGGCGCCCGGGTTCAAGGGCCGCCCGGCCGTCGCCGTCCTCCGGTTCCAGAACCAAACGGGCGATCCCGCACTCGACTTCGCCGCCGAGGGGCTGAGCGAGGACCTGATCGACCAGCTGTGCCGGCTTCGCTGGCTGCCCGTGATCGCCAGATCCTCCAGCTTCCATTTCGGCCCTGAGATCCAGGACGCCAAGGCCATCGGGCAAGGCCTCGGCGCCCGTTATGTCATCGAAGGTCGACTCCGGGCTGCAGGCGAGAACTTCCTGCTGGCGGTCTCCGTGGTCGATACCGAAACCGCAAAAGTCATCTGGTCCAAGCGTTTCGACCTGCCTGGAAGCCTGGCCAACGAGAGCCTCGTCCCCCTGCTCGAGGACCTGACCGCCATTCTCTCCGCTCAGATCGACCACGCCGAACAATCCAGGGCCGCCGCAAGGCCGGCGACCAGCCGGGATGTGAACACCCTGATCTGGAAGAGTCGCTGGCATCTGAACCGGATGACCCGGCAGGACGCCGTGATCGCCCGGGACCTGATCGAAGAGGCCCTGCGACTTGAGCCCGAAAACCCGGAGGTGCTGATGCAGGCCGCCTGGCGCATCGGCTGGAGCAACTGGGCGGAAAGGGTGAAGCCCGAGGACATGCAGACCTGGTCGAAACTGGCCCGCGACGCCATGCGCGCCGATCCGGAGGATGGCCGCGCCTACGCCATCCTCGGCGGCTACGAGCTGGTGGTCCGCAACAACGACCGCGCCCTGTCGCTCTGCAGCCGTGCGATCGAGCTGAACCCCAGCCTGCCGTTGGGCCATGCGCTTCTGGGCTCAACCCTGAATCTCGCGGGCAGACCGGCGGAGGCGCTTGTAAGCCTGCAGGCTGCGGTGAGGCTCAGTCCGAACGATCCCTTCGCCTTCCACACCCTGGGTGAACTGGCGACGGCGTACTGGATGATCGGACAGTGGACGGACGCCGTCAGTCTCGCCGAGCAGTCTCTCATGCGTCGCCCGGGCTACTGGCTGGCGCACCTTGTGAAGGTCAGCGCCCTGGTGGGCGCCGGCGAGGAGTCTCAGGCGGCGATGGCCGCACAGACCATGATGGGCCAGTTCCCCGGATTCCAGGAGGAGCACATCGATTGGCTGCCCTTCCTGAATCCGGAGTGGAACGCGAAACTGAAGGACGGACTTCGTCAGGCCCTGCGGGGCGGCGTCGTCGAGAAGAGCTGAGCACCCCCGGGGGCGTCCACCCTTCCTGAGCCGTCCGGCAAGGTCGACGAGTGCAGACCGGGAGGGTGAACATGTGGGTGGGGCGTCTTCGGGAAGTCGTGGTGATCGGCCTGCTATGGTCCATGATCGCGGCTGTTTTCACCGCAGTCGTCTTCGCTGCGCTGAAACTCTTCCTGTGGGTGTGGCCGCATCCCCCTAAACTGCTCCTGGGCGTCGCTGGCGTTGTCCTGGCGGGGCTGGCCATTCTCTGGATACGGACCCGGCCCTGGATCGCGATCCGCACGGCGATCACGCCGAAGTACTACAAGAAGATCCGTGAGGCCGAGGCGGCGGAAGCCGCCGATCCCAGCCAGCGTCCGCCGCCGTTCCGGATGGATCCGGGCCGGGCGCCGGGTCTCCTCGGTCAGGCCATCGGCGCCATCCTTCAGGCTGCCATCGGCTTCCTGCTGTGGTTCTTCAGGGGCCTGGCGCCCAACGGTCGGCTGAGCCCCATTCCGGTTCGTCTCGTCACCCGGTTCAGCGATGTCGAGGCGGTCCTTCTCGACGATGAGACCTTCCGGGTCCCCTTTGGCCCGGAATGGACGACCATGGGCGCGGGACGGAACAGCGTCCTGGGTCTCGATGGACCGGCCCATCGCGCCCAGAGAGCCGTATTTGACGACATCATGCTGGGGATCACCCAGCCCGGCGACCGCTCTCGCCTGACGGCGAGGGCCGCGGAGGTCGCCCAGTCCCTTGTCGGCCAGTCCATGGGCCGGGCCGACGTGGTGACGGACATCTTCCAGAGGACCGTATCCGAGGTCTGCATCGACTATCTGGGCCTTGAGGCGGGCGACCGGAGCTTGCTGGCCGACTGGGCGACCTCGAAGTCCTGGCTGACCTTTGGTGACCCGACGGGTGCGCCGGAAACCCGGAGCCGGGCCATCCAGGGCGCCAGCCTGCTGCGCGGGGTCGTGGAGCGGAGCCTGGAGGTCGCCACCCGGCGACCGTCGTCGGATACCCTCGCTTCACGCCTGCTGTCAGAGGAGCGGAAGGGGCGGATCAGCCGCGACGAGAGCATCGCCATCCTCGACGGCGCCGCCTGCGGCATGATCCCGACCACCACCCTGTGCATGACCAGGCTGTTCTGTGATCTCATGGGGCGTCCGTACTGGTGGAACGAGGCCCGGCGACTGGCGCGCGGCCTTTCCGGAGGAGGCTCTCAGAACCCGGCCGACAAGGCCCGGTTGCAGGACATCCTGATGGAGGCGGCCCGTCTCTCTCCCACCCTCTATCCCGGTCAATGGCGATACGTCGAGAAGCCGGGCGTCATCGCTCCGGGGACACTCCGCGCCGCCCGTGTCCGGCCCGGAGACGTCCTGCTGGTCTCCACCGCGGCGGCCCTGAGGGACGGGCGCCGCTTCCGCGATCCCGACACCTTCAATCCGGATCGCCCAGCCTCCGAGAAGTCCGCGGCCGAACTGATGTTCGGGTTTGGAGTCCATAAGTGCGTGGGCCTCTATGTGGCCGTCCTTGTCATGGTCGAGATCGCCATTGCACTGCTGTCCCGGGACGAACTGGCGGTCGCCCCGGGGGACGCCGGCCAGCTCAAGTCCGCGGGCCCCTTCCCCCGCCACATGGAGATGACCTGGCGACCGGACGGCCCGGTCGCGGGTCAGACCCTGATGGTATTCGCGGCGCGGCTGCCGGCCGGGGCCGACGCCGCCGCGCTCGCGGAGGGCCTTGAGGCTCTTCGATCGCAGGGAGGCGGTCGCGACCTTGACGCGGCCGGGGTGGTGCACTTCGCGTCCTTCAGCGTCCTCGATCTTGGTTTCGAAGCCACGCCACAACCCTGGCTTGTGGGCGAACTCAACGTCGATGGCGACGGTCCTGCGGCCATAGACCGCACGGCGGCCTGCATGGCTGGGTGGCTGGGCCTGTTCCGGATCGTGGACCCGGGGATCCGGACCACCGCCGACCTTGGAAGGTTCCTCAAGGACCACCTCCTCGACATAAGGTGCACGCCCTGGGGAGCGACCGGTCTGCAGTATCCCGGAGCAATCGGTCTGCCCGCGGGCGACATCCGCCGCCAGAAGGCCCTGGCCGATTACGTCCGGGAGGTGCTGGACCACCTCAACACCCGTGGCGCGCTGGAGGAGAGGGATGCCCTTCGCCCTGCGGGCGCCCCGCCCGACGCCGTCCAGACCCTTGACACCGTCCGGCGGCTGATCCGGAACGATCCCGATCTGGCGCGGGCGGCGGCCGATGACCCGGCCCTGAGCGATCTGGTCCGAAAGGCGGGGTCCTTCCGGGACTTTCTGATACGCCCCCTGGGTCACAGGCTCGCATTCACCGACTTCACCTCTCCTCCCGGAAGCGAAAATCCTCCGCCCCTGGCCATTCTCGGAAAGGTTCTGGAGGACCGGAACCGGGGCGCTGTCCTGGCCGTCATGCTCGCTCTGGCCGTGGCCGTAACAGTCATGGTTCGGATCTACCTGGGCCCTGGGGGCCGCGCCGGCGACCTCGCCGGGGTCCTTGAGATTGTCTTCACAAGCCTGGTCTGGGTGCTGGCGGCCTATGTCCTGGGGCTCCTCGCCGCCGCCGGTCTGTTCGCCGGCCTCATGCTTGCACATGAGGCTGCGGACAGGGCGGATCCCAGTCCGCCGTCCCCCGAGGCGGTTGCGGAGGTCGAGGTCTTCGAGAACCAGGAAGGCTACGCCCAGAACCACATGATCTCCGTCACCCGGCTGAAGGCCGGGCCCTTCCGGAGGTACGCCCTGGCCTTCGGCATGTGGGTGATCCGGCTCCTTGCGCTCTTTGTCTTCCGGCAGGGCAACCTGGCCCGGATGGGCACGATCCACTTCGCGCGCTGGGTGAAACCCCCGGGCACCGACGCCCTGGTGTTCATGTCGAACTATGACGGGTCCTGGCTGAGCTATCTGGAGGACTTCACAGCCCTCGCCTCCCTTGGCCTGAACGCAGCCTGGGGACACAGCCGCGGCGTTCCGACCGCCACCCTCATGTTCCTGGGCGGGGCTTCCGACTCGGACGCCTTCAAGCGGTTCGCCAAGCGCTCCCTCCGGCGGACAAACTTCTGGTACTCCGCCTATCCTGGCGTGACGCTCGAGAACATCCGGCGCAATGCGCTGATTCACGACGGCCTGATGCGCGCATCCAACGCCACCGAGGCCCAGGACTGGCTGGACATGCTGGCCTCCGTGAAGAGACCCGCGCTCGAGATCGAGACCGGGGAGGTCCAGACCCTGGTGCTGAGAGGCCTGGGCTCCCTGCCCGCCATGGCCTGCGGGCTGATCCACCTGCCCTCGGACGCCGACCTTCCCGGATGGACGTCGCACCTGACCCGCGCCGTCGCCTTCGGAAACGCCGATCCGGATCCCCATCGCTGGAACCAGAGGCTATGGGCTCAGGCGCTTCGCCTGGAGTCCGGCCCCTTTCCCGATCGTCCCGGAGACGTCTCCTTCATTGGCTTCACCGCGTCGGGCTTGGTCAAGCTCGGGCTTCCGGCCCCGGACACCGGCGTCGGGCTCGCCGGCCTGCTCGCGCCGTTCTACCAGGGGATGAGCAGCCGGGAGCGGATTCTTCGCGATGCGGGCCCTTCGGCTCCATCCCGCTGGTCGTGGACGGATACCGCCTGGACCGGGGCGACCCCGGGGCAGCCGGGGGTGGACGCCGTCCTGCTGGTCTACGGCATGACCCCCGAGGACTGCCGCGCCGCGATCGAGACGCAGGCGTCCGACTTTGGCCTGATCCTCAGGAAGACGCTCCTGTCCCCCGCCCGACCGATCATGGCCGGGGGCCTGCGCGCGGAGCCCTTCGGCTTTGCAGATGGAATCTCCAACCCGGTGATGAAGGGCCTCAGAGGAGATCCGGGCCTCGTCGCCGACCAGGTGGAGCCTGGCGAGATCCTGCTGGGTTACCCCCACAACCGGCAGGGGCAGGTCCCGACCTGCGCCCTGCCGGCCGAACTCGACCCGCTGGACCTTCTGCCGGTGGTGTCGAACGCCCTCTACAGGCGCTACCCGGCCTTCGGACTGGAATCCGGAGCGGGGGCGGACCACGACTTCGGTCGTAACGGGACCTTCCTGGTGGTGCGCCAGCTCGAGCAGGATGTCGCGGGCTTCCAGGACTACACCGTGAAGACCGCAGCCGCCCTGGCCCGGAATCCCGGCATGTCGGGGGTCGATCCGCATTGGGTCGGCGCGAAGATGATCGGACGCTGGAAAGACGGCTCACCGGTGGCCCTGTACCCGGACACTCAGCCCCACCGGCCCAATCCCACGAACGACTTCGGTTACGCGACCTTCGATCCAAGGGGCTTCGCCTGCCCGCTGGGCTCTCACGTCCGCCGTTCGAATCCGCGGGACAGCCTGATGTCAGACAATCTGAAGGCGCCGAACCATGTGAGCAGCCACCGGATCCTGCGCCGGGGCCGGGCCTATCTCGAACCCGCATCCGACGGCGGTCGGGCGACCGAGGGACTGATCTTCCTCGCCGCGTGCGCAGACCTGGAGCGCCAGTTCGAGTTCATCCAGCAGAGCTGGCTGGGCGAACCGTCCTTCCATGGCCTGACGGGAGAAGCCGACCCGGCCGTCGACTCCGATGGACAGCTCCAGGACCTGTCCCTTCCCGATGGCCGCACCGTCCGCCGGATTCGGGCGATACCGGACTTCGTGACCGTCCGCGGCGGGGGTTACTTCTTCATGCCCAGCCGGTCGGCGCTCCACTACCTGGCCGACCGCGCGCGGCGCAGGGCGGGGCTGGCTGTCAGCCGACCTTCGGCGCCAGGGACCCGGACGCGTAGCGCTTCGCCATCTCCGACAGCGGAACCGGCCTGATCTTCGAGGCGTGGCCGGCGGTTCCGAATTCCTCGAACCGCTGGCGGCAGACGGCGCGCATGGCCTCCATGGCGGGCTTGAGGTACTTGCGCGGGTCGAACTCGCCGGGGTTCTCGGCGAAGACCTTGCGGATGGCGCCGGTCATGGCCATCCGGTTGTCGGTGTCGATGTTGATCTTCCGCACGCCGTTCTTTATGCCGCGCTGGATCTCCTCCACGGGCACGCCCCAGGTCTGGGGCATCTGACCGCCGTACTGGTTGATGATGTCCTGCAGCTCCTGGGGCACGCTGGAAGAGCCGTGCATCACCAGGTGGGTGTTGGGCAGGCGGCGGTGGATCTCCTCGATCACGTGCATGGCCAGGACCTCTCCGTCCGGCTTGCGGGTGAACTTGTAGGCGCCGTGGCTGGTGCCCATGGCGATGGCCAGGGCGTCCACCTGGGTGGCCTTCACGAAGGCCACGGCCTGGTCGGGGTCGGTGAGGAGCTGGTCATGGTCGAGCTTGCCCTCGAAGCCGTGGCCGTCCTCCTTCTCGCCCATGCCGGTCTCCAGGCTGCCCAGCACGCCCAGTTCGCCCTCCACCGAGGCGCCGACCCAGTGGGCCATGTCCACCACGTTGCGGGTGACGCGGACGTTGTAGTCGTAGTCGGCGGGGGTCTTGCCATCGGCCATCAGCGAGCCGTCCATCATCACCGAGGTGAAGCCGTACTGGATGGCGGTGGCGCAGGTGGCCTCGTTGTTCCCGTGGTCCTGGTGCATGCAGATCGGGATGTGCGGGTACATCTCGGCCAGGGCGTCGATCAGGTGCTTCAGGACGATGTCGTTGGCGTAGGAGCGGGCGCCGCGGCTGGCCTGGATGATGACCGGCGAATCCGTCGCCTCAGCCGCCTCCAGGATGGCCAGCCCCTGCTCCATGTTGTTGATGTTGAAGGCCGGGACGCCGTAGCCGTGCTCGGCGGCGTGGTCGAGGAGCTGTCGCAGGGTGATCCGGGCCATGTGGCGTCTCCGTTAGCGTTGGGTCTGTTTCGTCAGGGCGGCGACGCCGGGCAGGGTCTTGCCCTCCATCCATTCCAGGAAGGCGCCCCCGGCGGTCGAGACGAAGGTGAAATCGTCGGCGCAGCCCGCATGGTGCAGGGCGGCCACCGTATCGCCCCCGCCGGCCACCGCCACGAGCTTGCCGGCCTTGACCAGGTCGGCGGCGGCGCGTGCGGCCTCCACCGTGCCCCGGTCGAAGGGCGGCATCTCGAAGACGCCGAGCGGGCCGTTCCAGATCAGGGTCTTTGAGTTGGCCATGGCCCGGCGCAGGCGTTCCACCGTCTTGGGACCGGCGTCGAGGATCCGCTCCTCGTCGTCCATGGCCCCCAGCTCGCGCACCCGGGCCGGGGCGCCAGGCGCCAGCTTCTCGGCGACGACGATGTCGATGGGCAGGAAGAGCTTGCAGTTGTGCTGGCCGGCCAGGCGGATGATCTCGCGCGCCGTATCGGCCAGGTCCTTCTCGCAGTAGGAGGCGCCGACCTCATGGCCCTGGGCGTAGAGGAAGGTGTTGGCCATGCCCCCGCCGATGGCCAGCTTGTCAAGCCGGGTCACCAGGTTGGACAGGAGGTCCAGCTTGGTGGAGACCTTGGACCCGCCGACAATGCCCATGACCGGGCGCTCGGGCCGGCCCAGGGCGCGGTCGAGGGCGGTGAGCTCCAGCCGCATCTGCTCGCCGGCGCAGGCCGGCAGGACGTGGGCCAGACCCTCCGTCGAGGCGTGGGCCCTGTGCGCGGCGGAAAAGGCGTCGTTGACGAAGAGGTCGCCGTTCTGAGCCAGGGCGCGGGCGAAGGCCGGGTCGTTGGCCTCCTCGCCCGCATAGAAGCGGACGTTCTCCAGCAGGACCACGTCGCCGGGCGCCATGGCCGCCACCGCCGCCTCGACGTCCTTGCCGGCGCAGTCGGGCACGAAGGTCACCGGCGCGCCCAGCACGGCGGACAGGGCCGGGGCGATGGGCGCCAGGCTCATCGTCGGGACCCACTTGCCCTTGGGCCGGTCGAAGTGGGCCAGGAGGATCACCTTCGCCCCGCCGGCGCGGAGCTTGTCGATGGTCGGGACGGCGGCCCTCAGGCGCGTGTCGTCGGTGACGGCGCCATCGGCCATCGGCACGTTGAAGTCCACCCGGACCAGGGCCCGGACGCCGGAAAGGGCGACATCGTCGAGGGTCCGGAAGGCCATGGGCTCAGATCAGACGGGCCATGGCCGCGGCGGTGTCGGCCATCCGCGTGGAGAAGCCCCACTCGTTGTCGTACCAGGACAGGATCCGGCCGAGGCCGCCATCGATCACCTGGGTCTGGGCCAGGGCGACGGTGGACGAGGCGGCCACATGGTTGAAGTCGGTGGAGACCAGGGCCTCGTCGGTCACGGCCAGGACGCCCTTCAGGGGGCCTTCTGCGGCGGCGCACAGGGCGTCGTTGATTTCCTTGACGGTCAGGGTCCGGCCCGGGGTCCAGACCAGGTCCACCACCGAGACGTTCGGGGTCGGAACGCGGATGGACGAGCCGTCCAGCTTGCCCTGCAGGGCCGGGATGACCAGGCCCAGGGCCTTGGCGGCGCCGGTGGAGGTCGGGATCATGGACATGGCCGCGGCGCGGGCGCGGTAGAGGTCCTTGTGCATGGTGTCCAGGGTCGGCTGGTCCCCGGTGTAGGAGTGGATGGTGGTCATGTAGCCGCGCTCGATGCCGGCCAGCTCCTGCAGGACCTTGGCCACCGGGGCGAGGCAGTTGGTGGTGCAGGAGGCGTTGGAGACCACCAGGTCGGCGGCGGTCAGGGTGTCGTGGTTCACCCCGTAGACGATGGTCTTGTCGGCATTGTCACAGGGGGCGCTGACCAGGACCCGCTTGGCGCCGGCCGTCAGGTGGGCGCTGGCCTTGTCCTTGGAGGTGAAGATGCCGGTGCACTCGAAGGCGATGTCGACGCCGAGTTCGC
>NZ_JADCBG010000093.1 GCF_020253645.1 Phenylobacterium sp. | reverse complement strand
GGCCTACTTCTACTGCGACGGGGCCAACTTCAACGCCATCGTCGGCCGGGTCCGTCCCGGCGACCTGGGCGTCGACGCCATGCACATCAACCTGCACAAGACCTTCTCCACCCCCCACGGGGGCGGCGGGCCGGGCTCCGGCCCGGTGGTCCTGTCGCAGGCCCTGGCGCCCTTCGCCCCGACCCCCTGGGTGGTCCACGGCCCTGAGGGATTCAAGCTCCTGGAGGAGACCGAGGCCGAGGAGGCTCAGGCCTTTGGCCGCATGACCGCCTTCCACGGCCAGATGGGCATGTATGTCCGCGCCTACGCCTACATGCTCAGCCACGGCGCCGACGGCCTGAGGCAGGCGGCCGAGGATGCGGTGCTGAACGCCAACTACATCAAGGCCCGGCTCTCCGGCGTGATGAGCGCCGCCTTCCCGGACGGTCCCTGCATGCACGAGGCCCTGTTCGACGACCGCTGGCTGGAGGGAACGGGGATCACCACCCTGGACTTCGCCAAGGCCATGATCGACGAGGGCTTCCATCCCATGACCATGTACTTCCCGCTTGTGGTTCATGGGGCGATGCTTGTCGAACCGACGGAGTCGGAGTCCCTCGCAGAGCTCGACCGCTTCTGCGAGGCCCTCCTGGCCCTGGCCGAGGCGGCGCTCGCCGGGGAGGTCGAGCGCTTCACTTCCGCCCCGCGCCTGGCGCCCCTTCGGCGACTGGACGAGACCCTGGCCGCCCGCAAGCCGCGCCTGACCTGGCGGCCCCTCGAGACGGGTGTGGCGCCGGCGCCGCTCGCCGCGGAATAGCGTTTGAAGTCGGGGTGCGAGGCCCGGGCGACAGGTCCGGCGGCTTTACGAGCCGGCTGCGGGACCCCATAGGCTGATGGACCCGGGGGGAGCGCCCCTTGTCCCACCGGCTGAGATTCGGGATCCAACGGCCGTGTCGCCAGCAACTGAAAACCTTCGCTCACGCGGCCATGTTTCGGGCGCCGGAAGGCTTCATGCTGGAGGCCTGTTCGAAACCGGGACGCCTCCGGTGATTGCGGTTCAGCGGAACTGAAGTCTGTGTCCGAAACACCCCGGGAAAAGTCGTCGGTCTATCGCGAAGCGGATGCTCTTGCGCGCGCCTTTCTCTCGGGCTTTGCGCGAATTGGGCTGACGGTCGGAGGACTGATTCTGGTCATCGCGGGGATCGTCCTGGCCCCGTTGCCCGGTCCCCTCGGACTTCCCCTGACGGTCATCGGCCTGATGATGGTGCTTCGCGGTTCGTTCCGGGCAAAACGCGAGTTTGTCCGCCTCCAGAACCGTCACCCCAAGTTCGTCCGGCCCCTGCGGCGGCTCCTGAGACGGGACCCGGAGATTCTGCCGTTCGCCTGGCAGCAGTCCCTGCGGGTCGAACGCCTCGTGCTCCCGCGAAAGCGCCGGTTTCTCGTCAGGCTTCGGAAGCGTCTCCGCGGGCGGAGACGAACGCCGGACTAGCCGGTCAGCGGAACTTTTCCGCCAGCATCGGGATCGCCCGGTCGACGAGGGGATCGCTGGAGGCGCCGGCGAGGCGATCGGCCAGCACCTGTTCCGCCATCCGTGTTGCAAGATCCACGGCTGCGGCGCGAACCTCAGCTTCGGCCTGGGCCTCGGCGTTGGCGATCTTTCTCTCCGCCATCTGCTGGCGTCGGGCCAGCGACTCCTCCAGGCGAGCCTTGGCGTCCGCCTCATAGGTGCGGGCCTGCTCCTCAGCGGCGGCCAGCATGTCGCGGACCTGCCTCTCGGCCTCGGTGCGCTCGGCCTTCAGCTCCGCCAGGAGGCGCTCGGCTTCGGCCCGGATCCGGGCGGCTTCGTCCAGGTCGTTCTGGATGGCGTCCCGCTGGGCGTCCAACCGACCCGCCAACATCTGCGGGGCCCTGGCCACGAAGACAACGATCGCAAGGAAGATCAGAAGACCCGCCGCAATCCAGAATTCCGGTTTGCCGGGGTCGAGCGAGATGTGGAAGGGGTTCATCCGGCGGCTCCCTTGGCGGCGGCTCGAAGGTCAGCCGCAGGGACGGAGGTCCCGGTCAGCCGTTCCACCATGGCGCCGGCCGTCTCGACGGCGATCTCGCCCACGCTGGCCATGGCCGTATCCCTCAGCGACCGGATCCGGGTTTCCGCTGCAGCGAGGTCCTCGGCGATCCGGGCGTCGGCTTCCGCCTGGCGTGCGGCGAAGTCGGCGTTCGCCCTGGCCTTGGCTTCTGCAGCCACGGTGCGGGCGCGTGTCCGGGCCTGCTCGATCTCGCTCCGGGCGGCGGCGGCCTGGGCGTCAGCTTCATCCTGGACGCGACGGGCCTCCGCGACAGCGGAACGGATCGTCTCCGCCCGGGTCTCGCGCACACGCCGGAGCCGGGGAATGAAGACCCTGGACATCAGGGTGTAGAGAACGGCGAAGATCAGCAGCAGCCAGACGATCTGGCCGCCCCAGTACTCGAACTCGAACTGGGGCAGACCGCCGCCGCTGTCGGCAGGCGCGGCGCCGGCGTAAGTACCGTCCAGAGCCGCAGGCGCGGCGCCAGGCGTATAGGGGGTGTCTTCGGCGGCCATCTGGCTACGACGTCCTCAGGATGCGAAGCCACCGCCCTGGCCTGAGCCGGGGCAGGGGCGACGCAGGATCAGTTGAAGTCAGCTGAACAGGATCAGGAGACCCAGAACGAAGGCCAGGATGCCCAGCGCTTCGGTCAGGGCGGCGCCGAGGATGAGGTTGGTGAACTGGCCGCCGGCCGCCGACGGGTTGCGGGTCGCGCCCGCAAGGAAATGCCCGAAGATGGTGCCGACGCCGATGCCCGCGCCGATCATGCCGAGGGTCGCCAGACCCGCGCCGATGAACTTAGCCGCTTCCGCTTCCATGATTTTGGTCCTGCTTGAGTGTTGGAAAGGGGTGAGGGATGGACCCGGGGATCAGTGATGATCGCCGAGGTTGACCACGTCGTTCAGGTAGACGCAGGTCAGAACCGCAAAGACGAAGGCCTGAAGGAAGGCCACGAGGAACTCCAGGGCGGTCAGCGCCACCACGCCCGCCAGCGGCAGGATGGCCCCGACGATCCCGACTGCGCCCAGTGCAGCGAGGGTGGGGACAAAGCCGGCGAAGACCTTCAGGGCCACGTGGCCGCCCAGCATGTTGCCGAAAAGTCGGAGCGCCAGGGTGACCGGCCTCAGGAAGAAGGAGATGATCTCGATCGGCGTGACCAGCAGCAGCATGTACCAGGGCACGCCGGACGGCACGAACAGCTTGTACATCTTCGCGCCGTTGCGGATGAAGCCGACCACGAGAACCAGGAAGAAGGTCATCAGCGCCAGGGTCACGGTCACCGCCAGCTGGGAGGTGGCCGTGAAGGCCAGGAACATGCCCAGCATGTTCATGGTCAGCACGAACAGGAAGATCGAGAACACGTACGGGAAGAACTTCCGGGACTCAGGACCGATAATCCCGGCCGCCAGATCGTCGATGTAGCCGAAGAGCCCCTCGGCGATCAGCTGTGTCCGGCCGGGCACCACCGCCGCCCGGCTTGTGGCGATCGCGAAGAACGCGATCACCAGACCGGCTGCGATCAGCATGGCCATGATGGAGTTGTTCAGCGAAAGATCGACCGAAAGACCCCCGGGCAGCGGCACGGTCGGCAGCTGCAGTCCCTTGTGGATCTCGAACTGTTCCATCGGGCTGGCCATGCCGCCTCGAGCTCCTTCAATCGTCGCGGTCCGTGGCGTCGTCAGGCAGGTCCCGGGGGGGACCCCACTCGCGCGCCGCCACGGCGCTGTAAATCCTGGCCGACCGAACGGCCATCCAGATCGAGATGACGAAGCCCCCCAGGACCCCGACGATCATCCCCCAGGGCGCGGTCCCGACGATAAAGTCGAGGGCCGCCCCGAAACCGATCCCCACGAACACCCCGCCGAGCAGCAGGGCCATGATCCGGTACCCATAGCTCGCCGCCTGAGCGCCGTGGTCCGGCGACTCCCGCGTGGTGCGCGCTTCGAGGGCCGCAGCCGTCTCGTCGAGTCGACGGAGGGCCTCTTCCCGCGAGGGATCCGATCCTGGCATGGGTCACACGGTCTGACGGCCCTGGCGAAGACCAGGACCCCGGGCTGGATTTCGGGCCGGAACCTATAGAAGCGGTTGCAGTGCGTCAAGGCTGGCTGGATGCGTTTTAACCGATTGAAATAAAAGGAAAAGATAGCCCTGGAAGGCCCTGGTGCTCCAGGCCTCTCCGGCCCCTGCGGGATTCCCGTCCGCCCGCTACTCGGCGGCCAGGGCCTCGGCCTGCCGAAGGTCCACCGAAACCAGCTGCGAGACGCCCCGCTCGGCCATGGTCACCCCGAACAGGCGGTCCATCCGCGCCATGGTGACGGGGTTGTGGGTGATGGCGATGAAACGGGTCCGGGTGCGCCGGCGCCTCTCGTCCAGCATGTTGCAGAAGCGGTCGACATTGGCGTCATCCAGGGGGGCGTCCACCTCGTCCAGCACGCAGATGGGCGCGGTATTGGCCAGGAATACGGCGACGATCATGGCGCAGGCGGTCAGGGCCTGCTCTCCGCCGCTCATCAG
>NZ_JADCBG010000092.1 GCF_020253645.1 Phenylobacterium sp. | reverse complement strand
CGGACGAGATCGCCGAGCTTGTGGCCCTGATCGAGGAGGGGGTGATCTCCTCCAAGATCGCCAAGGACGTCTTCGAGCGGATGTGGGCGGGCGAGGGCCGTCCGCGCGCCATCGTGGAGGCGCAAGGCCTGCAGCAGGTGTCCGACACCGGCGCCCTGGAGGCCCTGGTCGACCAGCTGATCGCTGACAATCCGGGTCAGGCCGCCGCCGTGCGCGACAAGCCCCAGGCCATCGGCTGGTTCGTCGGCCAGGTCATGAAGGCCACCGGCGGCAAGGCCAATCCTGGCTCGGTCAACCAGATCCTGAAGGCGAAGCTCGGGCTCTGAGCCCGGCGAATGGAGGAGGAAGCGGCATGGCTTCGGCGTTCGAGACGGCCTGGACCTGCTTCGAGGTCACCCTCCAGGACCGGGTGGCCCACATCCGGCTGAACCGGCCCGAGGCCTTCAACTCCATGAACCGCGCCTTCTGGAACGAGCTGCCGGCCATTGTCGACGACATCAGCGACAACGCCCGAGCCCGGGTGATCGTCATCTCCTCCACCGGACGGCACTTCACCGCCGGCATGGACCTGCAGAATTTCGCGGGGGTCGGCGGCGGCGGCGGCGGGACGGGGGAGGGGCCCCGGCGCCCGGACATCGCCGGCGAGGCCTCCCGCGCGCACCTGGAATCGCTCCAGGACGCCTTCTCCTGCCTGGACCGGGCCCGCATGCCGGTGATCGCCGCCATCCAGGGCGGCTGTGTCGGCGGCGGGGTGGACCTGACCGCCGCCTGCGACATCCGCTACGCCAGCGCCGAGGCCTTCTTCTGCATCCAGGAGATCAACATCGGCATGACCGCCGACGCCGGCACCTTCCCGCGGCTCTGCCGGCTGATCCCGCAGGGCTGGGTGCGCGAACTGGCCTATACCGGGCGGCGCCTGCCCGCCGAGGCCGCCCGCGAGATCGGCCTGGTCAACGCCGTCCTGCCGGACCCTGAGGCGGTGGTCGCTCACGCCCTGGCCGTCGCCCGGGAGATCGCCGCCAAGTCGCCCCTGGCGGTGGCCGGGTCCAAGGTGATGATCAACTACGCCCGAGAGCACGACACCGAGACGGCCCTGGACTATCTCCGCGTCTGGCAGGCGGGCATGTTCCCCGCCGCCGACATGGCCGAGACCTTCAAGGCCCGGCAGGAGGGCCGCGAGCCGGACTTCCCGGACCTGAGGCCTGTCCATCGCGGCATGTAGGGAAGGGGAGCCGGAAGCAGGCCGTTGCGCCGCAACGCCGCCTTCGGCTAAGAGAGGCGCTCCCCGCCGGGGACTGGTGACGTGGCCGAGTGGCTGAAGGCAACGGTTTGCTAAATCGTCATACCCGAAAGGGTATCCAGGGTTCGAATCCCTGCGTCACCGCCACCCACCCTCCCGACATCCCTGCCTGAGCAGAGCGGTTCCGCCATGTCGCGGAACCTGCGGGCCTATTCGCACCCGAACCGTCTGTGGAGACGCCCCTGGGGGCGGGGTTCGAGGGGCGGTTCAGGCCCGGAACGGGGCGCGTCTCCGGGGGCGGCCTGAAAGTCTGGGATCAGGTGCAGGCGCGGAAGCTCAGAAACCTGACGAGGAACCGAAGTATCCGCCGCGTTGTCTTCGGGTCGGGCCCAGTCCGGAACGGAAGTGAGACGAGGATGGGCCGAAACGCGATTTCCTTCGGAGCCCGGGTGCTGCCGGGCCGCCAGCAAGGCGTCGAACGCCGGGTACAGGCAGCTAGCCGACGACCCTGAAACCCGTATTCGATGTGGCGCTTTCCGGCGTATTGGCTGAGCGGGCCGCTACCCGGTAGCGGTTGCAGTGGCTGGCGTGACAAAGAAATGATCCGCCGCGAATGACCCGGTGTGATCCATCAGGAGGGCCGACGGGGTCGGGACCGGCCCGCCGGGGGTCCGGTTGAGCCGTCCAGACATCTCTGCACCACTCCCAGACATTGCCCGCGACCTCGAAGAGCCCAAATCCGTTCGGCGGGAAACTCCTTACGGGGCATGTGCCATGATGACCGTCTTCTGCGGTGTCGGCCTGCGGAAAGTCACCCTGCCAGATGTTGCACATGTGGGCGCCGCCGGGGGTCAGATCATCGCCCCAGGGATACCGGGCGCCGACGAGGCCCCCCCTCGCCGCCGCCTCCCACTGCGCCTCCGTGGGCAGCCGGACGCCGGCCCATTCGCAATAGGCGCAGGCGTCATTCCAGGAGACATGGACAACGGGGTGTTCAGTCTTGAGCAGGACATGGCTTCCCCTCCCGGCCGGCCAGCGCCAGCAGGCGTCCGGGACCTCCCACCACCAGGGCGAGCCATCGATGCGCCGCCTTACGCTCTTGGCCACCCGGCGTGAAACCAGAGTGTGAAAGACGAGGGAGGACCCGAACCGCTCCGCTTCCGTGCGGTACCCGGTCGCCTTCACAAAGTCGGCGAACTGGGCGTTCGTCACTGTGGTCGCTGAAATGCTGAAGTCAGACAGGGTGACCCGCCGAGGGGGGCCTTCGCCGTCCTCTGGGTTGGCGTCTGCATCCTCGCCACCCAGCAGGTAGGACCCTCCAGGGATCGGGAGCCAGTCGAAACCGACACCCGGTTCTCTTCGAAGGTTGTGCTCCTTCATCCCCGCTTCCGGGCGAGGCGATTGAGGGGTGCAGCAACTCATGAGAGGCTTCCGGCAGGTGGGCGCATCACGATGCCGTAGATGCCCAAGCCGCAAACGGCTTCGGAACCCGACGCCGGGATCCTAGCGCGACAGACACTTGGACAGAAAGGCCTGGATAACGGCCCGCCCCTGTTCCTCTTCCGCCAGTTGCTCCGGCGTCTTGGGGCCCGCTTCGATTCGAAGGCCATCGCCTGCCCTGCCCCAGTAGTATCCGTGTCCACTCTCCTTGACCTTCAGGACTTCCACCTTGCGGCCGGCGGCGCGCATTGCGGCGATTGTCGGCTCGACCAGGCGGGCGGGGACCTGGATGTCCCCTTCGCTGATCAGGAATAGCGCGGGAATGCGGATGTCCGCGGCGTTCCGCTCGATGCTCTTGTCCTGGATGACTTCGTCGAGCTTCGCCCCAGCGAGGCCGCGGGCGGTCAGGCCCGCCAAAAGCGCATTGCGGGTCGAAGACATGAACTGGACACTTGCCGGACGCATGTCCGAGAGGGGCGGGCGGGCGAAATCGCCCCGGAGGTAGAGATCCGGATTCGTCATCCAGGGCGCACCGGCGACGACGCAGGCCGCCTCATCACCCGTCCGGATCGCCGTCCGAAGAACGAGGTTGCCGCCATGGCTGCCGCCGAGAAGGGCGACGCGGCTCCTGTCGAGGGAAGGGTTCCGCTTCACGTAGCGAAGCGCCGCAATCACATCTTCCTCCTCGTCGCCGAGGATCGCACCATCGCGAAAGCCGATGGAGAGGATGGCCCAGTTGCTACGATCCAGCATCTCGACCGTTGGCGACGGGCTGCGCCCCTCAGGCGTCGCAAGCGTCCGGATGAAGGCGAAGTCTCTTCCGCCCCTGCCCCCGTGGACGGTAATGACGGTCGGGAACGGGCCCGGTCCCGGGGGCTGGTTCAGAACGGCCTTGAGTTGGAGGCCATCTCCGGACGGAATCTGGATTTCCGTCACCGTCCTGCCAGGGGCCGCCCATGCCGCCTGTGAGACAAGAGCAACTGCAAGCGCCAAACCGGCCAATAGCTTCATCGGATACCTCCTGATCCCGCACCCGGACGGGCGCGCCTTAAGCCTCAGTATCTGGCCACGACCTCGACTCCGGCGATCCGTGTCGTGGTCACCCGACCGGTCATCCGCGAGGGCGTGTTCCCTGCGTTCCAACGGTTCCACTGCGCCCTGAGCTCCTCCGCCTTGCCCGGATTGGACCCTGCAAGGTCCCTTGTCTCGGAGGGATCGCGCCGAAGGTTGAAGAGAAACGTCTTCCGTCCGCCGGCGGGGAGATCGACTTCTATGAGTTTCCAGTCGCCCTTCCGGATTGCGAAGTCCGTTCCGGCCCGCCAGTAGAGGGCGTCATGTGCGGGCGTCGAAGGGTTCCTGACAGGCGCGCGCAGGTCCACCCCGTCGAAATCCTTCACCTGGTCTTCGAGACCAGCGGCGCCAAGGATGGTGGCCCCCAGATCTAGGGAAATCACCGGCTGTGAGTAGGTTCGAGGAGCCTTCCAGCCCTTCGGCCAGCGGATCAGGAAGGGGGTCCTTATGCCTCCCTCCCCAAGATCACGCTTGTGTCCATTGAACGGCGCATTGGAACAGACCTCGGCAATGTAGGGCGGACATCCGTTGTCGCTCACGAAGAGGACCAGTGTGTCATCCCGTAACCCCCTGCGATCAATATCCCGGAGCACCGCCCCTACGCTGTCGTCGAGGGCGGTCACCATGGCGGCGTAGGCCCGTTTCCGGGGGTCGGCGATGTGGGCTACGCGGTCGACATAAGCCTTGGTCGCCTCCAGCGGGACATGCGGCGCATGGTGGGCGAGCACAAGGAAGAAGGGACGATCCTCCGAATCCGCCCGGGCGAGGAAACTCAGCGCCTCCCGGTTCAGGACATCGGTCTTGTAGTCGTCGATTTCGACCGGTGAGCCCATGCGACTGAAGCCCTGCGATCGCGTCCGCTCGAGGGGTTCGCCTTCGGTACGAAGCAGGAGGTCCCCCTCCTTCGGATTGAGGATGTAGGACCCGCCGCTGGCGAACCCGAAGTAATATTCAAAGCCGCGTTCCAGCGGCGATGCTCCGGCGCGACGTCCCTCCAGGTGCCACTTTCCGATCAGACCGGTGAAGTAACCGGCCCGTTGCAGGCGTCCTGCTATCGTAGGGACGCCCGGTGGGAGCGACATCTCCGCCTGGTCGCTGGCGCTTCCCGGGTTGAAGTCATGGCCGAAGCGGGCCTGGTAGCGCCCGGTATGAAGACCCGCCCGCGACGGACTGCATACCGCCGCAGTCACGTAGGCGTTCGTGAAGAGAGTGCTCTCTCTTGAGAGGCGATCGAGGTTCGGGGTCGCAAACGGACCGGAGCGCAGATACCGGACATCACCGACACCCAGATCATCGGCAATGATCAGGACGATGTTGGACGGTCGCGTTTCGGCCAGGGCGGGAGGCGCGCTGCAGCACAGGGCGACCGTCACCGCAATGCTCTTTAGGCTCCCAGGAATTCGCACGATGGTCAGACTCCTGTCGATGTCCCCGGGATGAGCCCGGAGCCCTCACGGGTGTTTTCAGCGGCTGAAGCGTTTGAGGAAGGCCCATGCTTCCTCGCTGCTGTCGAAGTCGTTCGTCGATCGGCCGCCCAGCTCCTCGGCGAGCGCCGCCTTGTTTCTGGACCTTCCCGGAAGCCCGTGACCTGCACCGTTCATCCGGAGGAACGCCACTTCGACGCCATCCCGACACGTCTTCCATGTTCGCCCCTCGGTGGTCATGCCATCTTCAGGATCGCGGTCGGGGAGGATTCGCAGCTCTGGATCACCTGAGCAGCCATTCGCCCGGACCCAGAAACGCAGGGTCTCTTCCGCCGGAAGCACACGGCCCTGGTCGACTTGTCGCCCCCCTACGGGACCCCCTGCATAGGGCACCAGCGGGTCTGCAGTTCCATTCATCATCAGGATTGGCAGGGCCTGACTGGGCCTGCACGAGCTCTGAAGAGGTTCCGGGAGGCTGGCCACCATCACGACAGCGCCCGCGATCAGGTCGGTCATCTCGCAGGCTAGGCGGTGAATCATCATGCCGCCATTTGATCCGCCGACGAGGTAGATGCGTCGCGGATCGACCTGTGGCAGGGCGCGCAACTCGCCGATCAGAGCCCGGAAGAAAGCGACATCGTCCGTGTTTTCCAGTCGCCTGAGCATATCCGGCGAGGCGCGACCAGCATTCCAGCCATAGTTCACGCCCTGCGGATAGACGGCGATGAACCCCTCGCGATCACCGATATCGTTGAACCCCATCTGCCGAGCCCTGCGACGCGCTGTCCCGTTTCCACCGTGAAGGGCGATCACTACGGGCAGGTTGCGGGCCTCAGTCGGGGGCGCATGGATGAAATAGATCCTCTCACTCCCACCCGCCCTGAGCTCGCGTTGCGTCAACCCCTCCAT
>NZ_JADCBG010000091.1 GCF_020253645.1 Phenylobacterium sp. | reverse complement strand
GTTGCGTTGATGCTCGCACCCTGACCGCTGACGAAGCCGGCCAGCACGAAGTCGCCGGCGGAAACCGTGGCGGCTGTTCCGCCATCGAAGACCTTGGTCGGGCGGCCAACGACCCGGGCTGCGAGGCTCGCCCGGTTGATGACCCCAATTCCGCTGGCTGTGGTGGGGAGTTGGTAATTGGACAGGTCGGTCGCGCCCGTGGCGACAAGGTCAGGCGCGCTGAGGGTCACCGTGAGGCCGACGCTTCCCGCCGCGCCCGGGGAGCTGAAGGCCGCACCGGCGTACTGACCCACCGTTGCTCCGTCCGACCCGAAGAACCCGGAGATAGAGATGCCGGAGACGGGCACGCTTACGGAGGTCGTTCCATCGTAAGTCTTGGTCGGGGTCGCAACAACCGTGGCGGTCAGCGACGCCTGGGTGATGTTTGCCGTCAGGCCTGCCGGTTGAGCGACGGAGTAGTTGCCCGCCTTTTCGCCGTTCAGGGCGAAGCCTGAGGCGGTGACCCGTATGCTGTTTCGGACATTGATCGAGGCGAAGACGCCGCCGACGCCTGCGAGGTTGAGGTTGACCTGCCCCACATCCCCCGGGAGAACCCCGTTGAGGGTCGCGCCTGCGGTATTGAGCGTCGCCGACGCACCGGCGTTGTAGCTCCGGGAATTGGCGAATACGCCGGATACGCTGAGCTCACGGGGGGCAATTCTCGCGGTCAGGCCCGTCAGGGGGGTGAGGGCGTAGTTCGCCGCGCTGCTCCCGGAGAGGCCAAGCCCCGAGACGGTGATCCCGAGACCCGATCCGGCGTTGATCTGGGAGAAGGTCGCGCTCACACCGCCGGTGTTGAGCGACACCGGATCCCCCGCCACGGCGCCGAACAGCGTGGCCCTCGAGAAGTCGAGATTGGCGACATTGGAGCCGTCGTAGGTCTTGTTGTTCGCCACATGGCGTAGCACCCTCAGGGGCGCCTGCAGGATCGTCCCGGAGCCCGCCACAGTGCCCGGCAGGACGTAGTTGGAGAGCCTCGTGGACCCGGAGACCCGGAAGTCCGTCGCCGCAAGGTTGACCGTGATGGTGCGCGCACCGGCGCCGCTGGAATCGTAAAGCGCCTGTGCGGCCTGTGCGACAGTGATCGAGTCCGCGCCGACCAGCCCGGAGACGGCGAAGTTGGCGCTGGTCAGGACCGCGACATTGCTGCCGTTGTAGGTCTTCGAGGTGTCGCCCGTCAGGCTTATGTCCAGCGACTTGGGCGTGATCGTGCCGTTGCCGAACAGGGCCGACGGCAGCACGTAGTTGCTGAGCAGCGTCCCGGGACCTGCGAGATAGTCCGCCGTCGTGAGCGGGTTGCTGTCCAGGTCGACGCGGATGCGCTGCACCCCCGCATTGACGTCCTCGAATGCACCCGTCGTCTTGACGACCTGGATCGCGTCGGACCCCTGGAGGCCCGTCAGAACGAAGCTGGCCGGGGTCAGGCCCGTGATGACGGCCGTCCCGTCGTAGACCTTGGTCGGATTGCCCACCAGGCGCCCGTTGAGGTTGAAGGTCGGGCCAGCCCCGCCCTCGGCCAGGAGCGCCGGGGTGATCGATCCCGTCCCGGTCGCCGTATCGGCGAAGGTGTAGTTGTTGAACAGGGAGGCCGCGCCTGAGATCTTGCCGGTCAGGTCAGCCGTCACCTGCCAGGAGCCGGCGTTCGCCGAAGCGTAGGTCCCCGTGGTCTGGGTCACTGTCAGGCTATCGGCCGCCAGCAGGCCCACGACCTGGAAATTCGAGGGCGCCAGCGTCGCGACCGCGCTGGCGTCGTAAGACTTGGTCGGATTGCCCACGATGTTGAAGGTCACCGGGGCCCTGGTGATCGTCCCCCCGCCGGTCGCCGTGGTCGGCAGGATGTAGTTGGCCAGGTCGGTCCCGGCGTTCGCCGTAAGGTCGGGGGTCGTGATGCTGGCGGTGACCGTTCGCGCGCCGGCGCCAGCGCTGTCATAGTAGGCGGTGGCCTTGGACGTCACGCTGGCGCCCTGGCCAGCCACGAAGCCCGACAGCGAATAGGCGGAGCTATCGACGGTCGCTGTCGTGGTCGCGTTGTAGACCTTGGTCGGATTACCGGTGATGGTCGCCGTCAGGGGACGCGGGGTGATGTCGGCCGAGAGCGTGAGCGAGGAGAGGGCGTAGTTACCCCCCTTGGTCCCTGAGAGCCCGAATCCGGAGACACTCACCAGCAGGCCGAGGCCGGCGTTGGCGGTCTCGAAGTTCGCGCTGGCGCCGCCTGTCGTCAGGCTCACCTGGCCGACGTCCCCGGGGATGACGCCGTTCAGGGTGAGTCCCGTCAGGTTGAGGGTCGCGATGCTGTTCCCGTCATAGACCTTGTTCTGGGCCGAGAGCCCCACGATCGAAACGCTGCGGGCCGTGATGGAGCCGGTCAGCCCCAGGGGCTGCACCAGGGTATAGTTCGCAGCGGAGGCGCCGGAGAGCGCAAAGCCCGAAGCCGTGACGGTGTGGCCCGCCCCGACATTGGCCGAGGCGTAATCGCCGCGGGCGGCGGAGAGGTCCAGGCTGACGGCGTCGCCCGCCACCTGCCCGAAGAGGACCGCCTGGGAGATGTCCAGGTCGGCTGTCGTCGCGCCATCGTAGGTCTTGTTGCCGGTAAGGACGCCGGCCACACGGACTGTGGCCTTGTTGATCGCCCCTGAGCCTGACGCCGTCGTCGGCAGGTCGTAGTTGAAGAGATTTGTCCCTCCAGAGGCCGAGAAGCTCGTGACCGCCAGGCCCGCCGTCACAGTCCGCGCGCCGGCCTGATCCGAATCGTAGGTCGCGCCCGTCGTGGACACCACCGTCGCGCCTTCCCCCGGGACAAAGCCTGAGAGCTGGAAGTTCGCCGAACTGAGGCTGGCGAACGTGCTTCTGTTATAGATCTTGGTGGGCGTGCCGATGATCGAGGCGAGGATCGTCCTGCGCTGGATCGTCCCGATATAGGCGGTCACCGAGGGGGTCGGGATGGCGTACCCGTAGACCGGCTTGCCGGCGTTCGTGAGAACCGGACTTGAGGCCGTCACCCCGATCTGTTCTCCCGCATTGGCGGAGGCGTAAGCCGCCGAGAGGGCGAGGGAGTCGGCGCCGACCAGGCCGGTGGCCAGGATGTTCGCCGGGGCCAGGGTCGCGGCCGTGCTTCCGTCGTAGGTCTTGGAGATCGCTCCCGTCAGGCCAAACGACAGGGTCGGCGCCAGACTGTAGAGCAGGCCGTTGCCGGAGCTCTGCGCCGGCGCCGTCGCGCCCGCACCGTTCGCCGGATAGCTGGCGGCGTACTGGATGAAATCGAAGGCGAGCCCGCCGATCGTGTCCGTCGTGGGACTGGTGGAATAGATCACCCAGCGCCCGGCGGATGACCCGACCGCGCTTGCGCCCCCGTTGTTGACGAAGTTCCCGGTGGTTCCGAGGGTGACGGCGTTGGTCCCAGAGACCGAGCCCGAAGAGCCGATGGTAAGGTCGCCGCCGTTCGCGGACAGGCTGACTGTCGGCCCGGAGACGGCGCCAGACACGGTCACGCCGGACGAACCGGAGATCCGAAGCTGTCCGCTTGTCAGATTTGACACTGCACCGCCAAGGCTGATGGCCTGGGCCGAAGTCAGGGTGACGCCGTTCAGGCCGGTGAGCGCTCCGGCGGCCGTGGTCGTGATCCCGCCCGTGGTGGCTGTCAGGGTCAGGGTGGAGGCACGGATGGCGGCGCCCGCGGAGATCGAGCGACGCGCCAGAAGGGTCAGCCCGCCACTCCCGGTTCCGTCGATGGCGGCGTTGACCTGAACATCCCGGTAGGCGTCGAGGGTCAGCGATCCGGCGCCTGTCCAGCTGATCGGGGCGGCGACAATGATGTCGCCCGGACCACTTGCCTGCGAGCCCGCACCGACGGCGCCGGTGGCGTTCGTCACCTGGGTCACGTTCGTGCCCGCGTTCAGGGCCGAGGTGATGGTCGAGGCGGCCGGAGCGTCGATGGTCAGATCCACCGGATCCACCAGCCAGAGCCCGCCCTCCCCGGCGCGAATGGTGGCGTCGCCGATGGTCACAAGGTGACCTGACGTCTCGACCATTCCTCCGCCGGCGGGGCCACCCGCCAGAATGCGCGCGCCCGAGGCGATCGTCGTGACGTCGGAGAGACCCTGCCCCGGCGCCGTGACGCCCACCAGGACGGTCCCGCCGGAGGTTCCCGAAGCGTCCACGACCGCCGAGCCAGCCACCGCAACAGTGCGGCCCGAAACGGTGATGTCTCCGCCCGCCTCGCCCCTTGAGGCGCGCAGGCCGCCGCCCACCCGGACATCGCCTTCAGGCGCCGACAGCCAGATCTGGCCGCCGGACTGTTGGACTCCGGTCGCCTGGATGGTTCCGGACCGATTTCCGGCGAGGACATAGACATCCCCCCCGGCGGACTCCAGGACGGCGGCGGCGGCGGCGATCCGTCCGGTGACGGAGATGTCCCCGCTCCCAACGGAGTCCGCAGCGACATAGAGGCCACGGACGCCCTCACCGGGCGCAATGATCACCGTGTCACCGGCGGCCAGCCCGGCGAGCCCCGATCCCGCGGTGATCTCACCGTCGTTTCGGACCGAGGATCCGACGAGGAAGACGTCGCCGTTCCGCGAAACGATCGTGCCGAGGTTGACAACTCCGGCGTCCGACTGTCCTCGCGCCGTGAAAGGCCCGTCCGATAGGAAGTCCGCGTTCGAGATGTCCCGAGTCAGGACCCCGACCGCGCCGCCAGCGAGGATTCGACCTTCGCCGCTGATGACCACGCCCTGGGGATTGACGAGGTAGACCGAGCCGGTGGCGCTGAGCGTCCCCCGGATCGTCGACAGCTGCCCGCTGGTCACCCGGTTCAGCGTGGCGCCCTGGCCGTTGAGAATGGAGACCGCGCCGCCCTGTCCGATCGAAAAGGTCCGCCAGTCGATGATCCCGCGCGCTGAGGTCTGCTGCACCTGCAGGCCGCCGGCGATGGGCGGTCCGATCACACCGGAGCCGGCCGTGAAGACGCCGTCGGTCGGCAGCTCCGGCGCGCCCTCGGCGAGCACGCCGCCTGCAAGGCCTGCGAAGACGCCCGTCAGTAGGATGGACTTCAGTGTTCGGACCCGCCGGCGCACAGGCAAGCGGCCAGCATTCAGGGCAAGCGCTCTTGTCTCCACGTCCTCACCGGACGATCCGAACGCTTTGCTTTTTGCTGCCACTGCTTCAAGACATTTCCAAACAAAGAGTGTGAGGCCAACCTTTCGGCATAGCTCCTCCACGCTCGCGGCCGATACCGAAGCTCCAAAAGAACCCGAATGTAAAGAATGAAAAAAGCGTTAAGGATGTATTTCCCGAAACCAGTGGCAGTCGCACTTTCCAAGTCCGGTCATGCGGTCTCGGACACCAGCCTTCGGGCGGCGGCGACGACGCTGTCCACCGACAGGTCCATCATGTGGCAGATGGCCTGGGAAAGGTTCGGGTCCAGGGTGCGGATCTGGTCGAGGGTGCGTGCGCCTCTCAGGACCCGGCCCCGCTCGCCCCAGGGGGCGTAAAGCTGTTCGTCGGAGGGTCCGAAGAGTCCGAGGGTCGGCGCCCCCGCCGCGGCCGCCAGGTGCATCAGCCCGGAGTCGTTGCCAATGAAAAGGCGGGCTGACCCCAGAGCCGCATGAAGGGTGACCAGATCGACACGGCCCACCAGGTCGATGAAGCGCTCCCTGGGAAGCACCGCCCTCAGGGTGGGAAGGACATGGGCGTCCTGAGCCGACCCGGCCACCAGCAGCCTCCCGCCCGCGAGGGGACCGCCCGGACCCAGGAGCTGGATGGCGACCCGGGCGAAGCGCTCAAGCGGCCAGGTCTTGCCCACCCAGTTCGCCGCAGGTCCCAGGGCGAGTATGGGCCCCTGTCCGGCCACCAGGGCGGCGGCCTGCCGCGCCGCGGTCTCCCCGACAAAGATGTGAGGGGCGGGCGGGTCGTCCTGAAGGCCAAGGACCCGCCCCGCCTCGATCACCTTGTGAACGGGGGGGCCGGGGCTGCGGCGATAGACGGCGCGACGTCGGCGCCTCAGGAAGCTGCTGATCGCCGATCCGCGGAGGTCGACCACCAACCCCCAACGGCGGCGGGCCACCTCGTTCCAGAGGCGTATCCAGTGACCCCCGTCCCGGGATTTCTCAAACGAGATGATCCTCTCGAGTCCCGGGACATCCTCGAAGAGCGGCGCAGCCGCCGGCCCGGCGACGATCGTGAATCGGGCGCCCGGGACTTCTTCGTGGAGCCGCCGCAGCAGGCCGGAGGACAGGACGGCGTCTCCGATCCGGGTGGCGGTGATGAACAGAATCGGAAAGGTCGCGGACCGCATTGCAGATACATAATCGGACCCTAGTTTAGGCTCCAGCCGCCGGGAGGGCCTGTCCATGACAAACTTCGTTCGCTTGACGGACCGGGTCGTCGTTGAAGTTGCCGGCGAGGACCGCACCACCTTTCTTCAGGGCCTGCTCAGCCAGTCCGTCGAGGGTCTCGCCGGAGGCGAGGTCAGGTATGGCGGTCTTCTGACGCCCCAGGGGCGACTGCTCTTCGACCTTTTCATCCTGGGCAGGACTGAAGGCGTGTGGCTGGATGTCGCCGCCAGTCGACGGGACGAACTGATTGCGCGCCTCAGGATCTATCGCCTGCGCGCCCGCGTGGAGATCCGGCCGGTCGACGCCGCGGTCTGGGTCTGCTGGCCGGAACGCCCGGTATCTGAGCGCCCCGGACCGGAGTGGATCGCCGACCCGCGGCGCCCCGGCCTCGGCTGGCGCGCCTGGGCGCCGTCCGAACCGCCGCAGGAGACGGCGACCCTTGCGGACTGGCGGCGGCGGCGGCTGTCGTTCGGCATCGGGGATTCCGAGGATTTCGACTTCGACAAGGACTATCCCGTCGAACTGAACTTCGATCGGGTCGACGGCATCGACTTCGCCAAAGGATGCTTCGTGGGCCAGGAAACCACGTCTCGGATGAAACGGCGGGGCCAGGTCAAGACACGGCTCACCGCCATCCGCTTCGAGGGACCGCCGCCACCCAGGGGGTCAGAGGTGCTGAACGGGGAGTTGCGGGCTGGAGAGGTCCGCTCCGGCGTGGACGGTCTTGCCCTGGCCCTGCTGCGCCAGGACAGGATCGATGGCGACCTCACTGTGGACGGTCGGCCGGTGACTGTGGCGGAGCCCTTGCCGGGTTGAGCCCCCGCCTGCGAGGGTCGCCCGCATGAGCGAAAGCCTGATTCGATGCGACTGGCGCGGCCTGTCCGGAGACGCCCTCTACGAGGCCTATCATGACCGGGAATGGGGCGTTCCCGAACGGGAGTCCGCCGCACTCTGGGAAAAGCTGGTTCTCGACGGCTTCCAGGCGGGACTGGCCTGGATCACCATCCTCCGGAAGCGAGAGGCCTTCCGGGAGGCCTTCGCAGGGTTCGATCCCGAGGCGGTCGCCCGGTTCGGAGAGGCCGACAGGGCCCGGCTGCTCGCCAATCCCGGAATCGTCAGGTCCGCAGCCAAGATCGACGCGGCTGTCTCCGGGGCCCGGATCTTCCTCGACATGAGGGAGGCGGGCGTCGACTTCTCGGACTTCCTCTGGAGCTTCACGGAAGGCAAGCCGATCCAGACATGGGCCGAGAGGCTGGAGGACGTGCCGGCCGAAACTCCGCTCAGCCGGGAAATCTCAGCCGCGCTCAGGGCCAAGGGGTTCAAGTTCTGCGGCCCTGTCATCGTGTACGCCTTCATGCAGGCCGTGGGGATGGTCAACGACCACCTCGTGTCCTGTCACCGTCACGCCGCCGTCCTGGAGATGGCGGGGTGACCCCTCGCCGGACCGGACCGGACTACACCCTTGAGGCGGCTTCCCCCGGGCCAGTCTGCGGGGTCGACGAAGCGGGTCGCGGGCCCTGGGCCGGACCGGTCAGCGCCGCCGCGGTGATCTTCGACCCGGCGCGCATCCCCGGGGGCCTCAACGACTCCAAGTCTCTTTCCGAGCGCCGGCGCGCCGCCCTGGAGACCGAGCTCAAGGCGGCCGCCCTGGCCTGGGGCGTGGGCTTCGCGAGCGTCCAGGAGATCGACGGGATGAATATCCTGCAGCCCACCGGCCTGGCCATGCGTCGGGCGGTGGAGGCCCTCGCCATCCCGCCCGCCTTCATCCTCGTGGACGGATCCTGGCGCTTCGACCTGCCCGCGCCCGTCCGGCCTGTGGTGAAGGGCGACAGCCTTTCGGTCTCCATCGCCGCCGCCTCCATCCTGGCCAAGACCGCCCGGGACCGGGTGATGATCGATCTCGACCGGGACTGGCCGGACTACGGCTTTGCCGCGCACAAGGGCTATCACGCGCCCCGGCATGTCGAGGCGCTTCGCCGGCTGGGCCCCTGCCCGGCTCACAGGATGACCTGGGCGCCGATCCGGGCCCTTTTGGATTCAAAGGTTTAATTCGCTGTTCACCATGTTCGGAAACAGTCTTTCAACCACGTGAGAGGAAGATTCCCCTTCCGGATTCCGACCGCGAAGGGCTGGGCGTGACCCCCGACACCATCCTCCAGGGCGACTGCATCGAGGTTCTGAAGAGCCTGCCCGACCGCTCGGTGGACCTCGTCTTCGCCGATCCGCCCTACAACCTGCAACTGGGTGGGGACCTGCTGCGCCCGGACAATTCCCGCGTCGACGCCGTCGACGACCACTGGGACCAGTTCGAGAGCTTCTCAGCCTACGACGCCTTCACCCGGGCCTGGCTGGCCGAGTGCCGGCGGGTCCTGAAGGACGATGGCGCCATCTGGGTGATCGGCAGCTATCACAACATCTTCCGGGTCGGGACGATCCTTCAGGACCTCGGCTTCTGGATCCTCAACGACGTGGTCTGGCGCAAGACCAACCCCATGCCCAACTTCAAGGGCGCGCGCTTCACCAACGCCCATGAGACCCTGATCTGGGCGGCCAAGGGCCGGGGCGCAAAGCGCTACACCTTCAACTACGACGCCATGAAGATGGCCAACGACGAACTGCAGATGCGCTCGGACTGGACCTTCCCGCTGTGCACCGGCGAGGAGCGGCTCAAGGACGAGAGCGGGTCCAAGGCCCATCCCACGCAGAAGCCTGAGGCCTTGCTGCACAGGGTCCTCCTGGCCTCCACCCGACCGGGAGACCTGGTCCTTGATCCCTTCTTCGGCACGGGGACCACCGGGGCCGCAGCCCGCAGGCTCGGCCGCCGGTATCTCGGGATCGAGCGGGAGTCCGAGTACGTCGCCCTGGCCCGTGAGCGGATCGCCCGGGTCCAGCCGGTCGCGCCGGAGGACCTGCAGGTCACCGGCTCCCGGCGCGCCGAGCCCCGGGTTCCGTTCGGACAGATCCTGGAGGCGGGACTGCTGCGCCCTGGCGACGTTCTCTATTGCCCGAAGGGCGAACGGAGCGCTCGGGTCCGGGCGGACGGCTCCCTCGTCCTGGGCGATCTGACGGGCTCCATCCACAAGGTCGGCGCAATGGTCCAGTCCGCCCCGGCCTGCAACGGGTGGACCTACTGGCATTTCCGGACCGACAAGGGCCTGACCCCCATCGACGTCCTTCGCACCCAGGTCCGCAGCCGGCTTCCCGGCTGAGACGGACCGCGTTTTCGCTTTGCCGCGGGCGCCGGAGGTCTAAGCTGCGGGGATGAACCCGCGCATCCTGGTCCTGACCCTCTCCACCTTCGCCTTTGGGTCGACCGCCTTCATCTTTGCGGGCGTCCTGGAAACCATGGCCCGGGACCTCGGCGTCTCGACCGCCGTGGCGGGCCAGCTCCAGACCTCCTATGTGCTCATCTCGGCCCTGCTGGGCCCTCCCCTCGCCTGGATGCTCGGCCGGGTGGACCGTCGCCTCCTGCTGATCGCGTCCCTCGGGTTCGGCGCCCTGGCCAACCTGGCCTGCGCGGTGGCGGACAGCTTCCAGTCCCTCCTGGTCATGCGCACCTTCGTCGGCCTTGCAGCGGCCATCGCGGGTCCCTCCGCAAGCGTCGCCGCCGCCGCCCTTGTCCCGCCCGAGCGGCGGGGATCGGCTGTCGCCATGGTCATGGGCGGCATGACCATGGCCTTCGTCATCGGAATCCCCCTCGGCAGCTTCGTGGGCGCCCACTTCGGCTGGCGCTCGACCTTCGTCCTGGCCGGCGCCCTCACCGGACTGGCCTTTGTAGGAGTGCTGACCTTCATGCCCTCGGTCCGGCCGACTCCCGCCGCAGCCGGCGGGCGAATGGTCCTGACGCCCCTCCTGCCGCTCTACGCAGGCACCTTCTTCTGCTTCGCCGCCAACATGACCGTGAACCTCTTCATCGCGCCGGTGGTCCGGGTGGGCGCCGGCGTCACAGGGGCCGGGGTGGGACTGTTCCAGATGGTGATCGGCCTTGGCTCCATCGTCGGACTGGCCCTTGGCGGCCGGGCCGGCGACCGGGGAGAGGGCCGCGAGTGGGTCATCCTCTGCTTCGTCGGGCAGCTCGTCGCGATGAGCCTGCATGTGGCCGCCACAAACCATCTGACGCCGCCGGGCCTCCCCAGCCAGCTGCTCGTGGCGACGGCCATCCTGCTGGCCTCGAGCTCCCTCTTCTCGCTGATGCCGGTCCTGTCCTCCAGGATCATCCAGACGAGCCAGGGGGCGCCCCTGGCGATGGCGGTGAACGGGTCGGTGAATTCGATGGGTCAGGCCATGGGGTCGGCGGTCGGCGGCTTCGCCCTGGCGACGGCGGGCGTACCCGGAATACCGGCCTCGGCGATCTGCATCTCCCTCGCGGGCATGGCCCTGTCTGCGGTATTCATGCCCCGCCGATCATCCCCAGAGCCCGTCGGGCCGCCTTGAGGAAGACACTCGGCAGGTCTCCCAGCGAGGTCTCCTCGAGCATCTCGAAGCCCGCCTCCGGGTCGCCTTCCGCCGCCAGGACCCGGAGCGTCAGGCGGAAGTGAGTGAAGACGTGCTCCACCGCGCCGACATCGCGCCAGGCGAGATTCGCCGGCGCGGCGGCGAGGATCTCGGCTTCGCCAGGCCCCTCCGCCGTCCAGGCTGTCCCGGGGAGACCCAGCATGCCGCCCAGCAACCCCCGGGGCGGCCGGCGAACGACAGCAATGCGACCCTTGACGCGCAGGACGAACACGACGCCGGCCCGGTCCGGGCGCAGGTTGCGCGGGGTCTTTCGGGGCCAGCCCTCAGGCGCTCCCGACAACCGCGCTGCGCACGCCGTCTCTGCGGGGCAACGGGGACACTGGGGCGATCGGGGGCGGCAGACCGTCGCGCCAAGGTCCATGAGAGCCTGAGCCCAGTCTCCGGGCGCAGCGGCGAAGACAAGTCCGGCCGCAAGCTCCCGAAGTTCCGGCCGCGCCGCCGGGAGGGGCGTCTCCACCGCGAACAGCCGGGCCATCACCCGCTCGACATTGCCGTCGACCACGTTGGAAGGCCGGTTGAAGGCGATGGCCGCCACCGCTGCGGCGGTATAGGGGCCCAGTCCAGGGAGTTCCCTGAGGGCGGCCTCGGTCTCGGGAAACCGGCCGTCGAACCTGTCCCTGACAGCCCGTGCGCAGGCCAGCAGGTTCCGGGCGCGGGCGTAGTAGCCCAGCCCCGCCCAGGCGGCCATCACCTCTCCATCGTCGGCGTCGGCGAGAGCTGTGACGGTCGGCCACCGGCGGAGGAAGCGCTCGTAATAGGGGGCGGCGTGGACGACCGTCGTCTGCTGCAGCATCACTTCGGAGAGCCAGACATGATAGGCGTCGGGCGCCGGACCCTTCCGGCCCTCCCCGGGCGGACGCCGCCAGGGCAGGGAACGGGCGTTGGCGCCGTACCAGTCAAGAATGCTGCGCTGCAGGCCTTCGATGTCCATGCCCCGACCCTAGGCGGTTTCGCCCGCCGCCGGAATGCTCGGGTGGGGGCGGAAGGAGACTCGCCCGCAGCGACCCTGTCACGGTAGGATGGCCATGTGCCCAACCGCAGACTTCCCACCCTGGCCGAAGCCGCCGAAATCCTCGCCCGCCGGCGCACCCGCCCTGCGCGGCGGCCTGCGCCCCCTGCCGGGCGCAGCCTCGCCCCCCTTCTCAAGACCCTGGACGAGCGCTTCGGCCAGGGTCCGGCCGCGCTCCAGGCCCGCTGGCCGGAGATCGTGGGGATCGAGCTCGCCCGCCGGACCGAGCCTGTCCGGCTGTCTCCCCGACGAGGTGACGGACCGGGGGTGCTGGAAATCCGGGTCGCCGGGCCCTCAGCCACCCTCGTGCAACATCGCAGCGCCGAAATCCTGGAGCGGGTGAACCTTTTCCTCGGTGCGGAAACGGCGGGGCGGCTGCGGGTGGTTCAGGGGCCCCTGCGGCTCCGCCCCGCGTCGGCGCCCGCTCAGATCGCCATCCGCCGTCGGCCGCCGCCCCTGGACGCCGCCGTCGAGGCCGAGCTTTCGCGTGACGCCTCCCCCGCCCGTACCGAACGCCTGCGCAAGGCCCTGGTCGCCCTGGGTCGGTCCGTCCACAGAAACCATCCCCCCACCCCCTGAGGGGCCTATGGCCGGAATGCCGCGGGGCCTAGAATCGGGGTTTACTTCCCTGCTGTGACCCTTGTGGAGGCGACATGTCCCGGTTCCGTCCTCTCGCCCTGGCCGCCCTGGCCGGCGCTCTTCTTCTGGCGGCGTGCAGCCGAGGCCCCGCGCCCTCCGCCGACGACATGACCCTCGGCGACCCGAACGCGCCCGTGAAGATGGTGGAGTATGCGTCGGCGAGCTGCACGCACTGCGCCACGTTCAACAACGAGGTCTTCCCCACCTTCAAGGAGAAGTACATCGACACCGGCAAGGTTCACTACACTCTCAAGGAGTTCCTGACTCCCCCGAACGAGCTGGCCGCCGCCGCCTTCCTCACCGCGCGCTGCGCCGGCAAGGAGCGCTACTTCACTGTCCTGGACGCTGTTTTCCGCAGTCAGCAGGAAATCTTCCAGACCGGCGACATGCGCGGCGTGCTGCTCCGCATCGCCCAGTCCGCAGGCCTGACCGAAGCCCAGTTCAACGCCTGCATCACCGATGAGGAGGCGCTCAAGGCGCTCAACTCGCGCGTCGAGCGCGCCATCAAGCAGGACAGGATCACCGGCACGCCGGCCTTCTTCATCAACGGCAAGTCCGTCGGCTCGGGCGAGATCTCCCTCGAGGCCCTCGAAAAGGCCGTGGCGGAAGCCTCCAAGTAGGCGCAGGCGGGAGGTCAGGTGCAGTTCCAGAGGCTCAAGCTCTCCGGTTTCAAGTCCTTCGTCGATGCGACGGAACTGCGCATCGAACCCGGGATCACGGGCATTGTCGGGCCGAATGGCTGCGGGAAGTCCAACCTCCTGGAAGCCCTGCGCTGGGTGATGGGCGCCAACTCCGCCAAGGCCATGCGGGCCGGCGGGATGGACGACGTGATCTTCGCAGGCTCGGGCGGGCGCACCTCGCGCAACCATGCCGAAGTCGTTCTGACCATAGACAACGCGGACAGGTCGGCGCCATCGGCCTTCAACGACAGCCCCGTCCTCGAGGTCGTCCGCCGGATCGACCGGGGGGAGGGCTCGACCTACCGGATCAACGGACGCGAGGTCCGGGCCCGTGACGTGCAGCTTCTTTTTGCGGATGCATCGACCGGATCGAACTCACCGGCGCTGGTTCGGCAGGGCCAGATCTCGGAGCTGATCGCGGCCAGGCCGCAGAACCGCAGGCTCATCCTGGAAGAAGCGGCGGGCGTATCGGGCCTGCACTCCCGCCGGCATGAGGCGGAGCTTCGCCTGAGGGCCGCCGAGACCAATCTGTCCCGGCTGGACGACATCGCCCGGGAACTGGACTCCACCCTCAATCGCCTTCGCCGCGAAGCGCGGAACGCCGAGCGGTACAGACGGCTATCCACAGAGATCCGGACCCTCCAGGCCGCCGTCCTTCACGCACGCTGGAACGAGGCTGGCGAGGCTGTCCGGCGGCTGGCGGCCGAGGCCGAGGAGGCGCGCAGGGGAGTCGAGGCCACGGCGCAGGCCGCCGCAGCGGCCAGCACCCGGTCGGTCCGGGCGGAGGCGGCCATGCCGGCGCTCCGCGAGGCGGAGACCGTGGCGGCCGCAATTCTCAACAAGCTGGCGATCGATCGGGATCGTCTTGAGCGCGAAGCCGAGGCCCTTGCCGACGAAGTACGCCGGCTCGAAGCGGATATCGCCCGGATAGAGTCCGACCGGGTGCGGGAAACCCAGTTTACGACGGACGCTGAAGCGGCCCTCGACCGGCTGGCCCGCGACCTCGCAGGGCTTGAGGCCGACATCGCCAGGGCGCCTTCCCGGGGACCGGAACTGGAGGAAGAGCTTCGGCGCGCCGAGGCGGAGCGTGATCGCCTGCAGGCCGAGGTCGAGGCCCTCGCCGCCCGTGCCGCGGCGGAGGCGGCGCGGCGACGGGCCGCAGAGACCCGCGCCGAGGAGGCGCGCGGCCGGACGGCGCGGACCCGGCGGGCGCTGGAGCAGGCGGTGCGTGACCGCGAGAGCCTGGGCCGTGAGGCCGCCCCTGAAGCCCAGGCGGCGGCGCAACGCCTCATCGAGGCGGAGTTCGCGCTCGCTGCGGCGCGCGCCGCCCTGCAGGCAGCCGAGGACGCCCGCGCCCTCGCCGCCGCCGCGGAATCGCAGGCCCAGGTCGCTGCGCGGGAGGTTCGATCGCGCCTGGACTCGGCAGAGGCCGAGGCTCGCGGACTGATCCGGCTTCTGGCCGGCGGGGATCAGGAGGGTTTTCCGCCGGCTGTCGACAGCGTCCGGCCCGAGCGCGGGCTGGAGGCTGCGCTCGCCGCGGCCCTGGGGGATGATCTCGACGCCGCGCTCGATCCCCGGGCCCCGGCCTTCTGGCAGGGGGCGAAGAGCCCTCGGATCGCCCTGCCTCCCGGGGCCCAGCCCCTCGCGGACCGCGTGGACGCCCCGGAGGCGCTGGCCGCCCGGCTCGCCCTGGTCGGCCTGGTGGAGCGATCGGAAGGCGACCGGCTCGCCGCAGGCCTCGCGCCCGGCGTCCGGCTGGTTTCCCTGGAGGGAGACCTCTGGCGCTGGGATGGCTTCGTGGCGCGTGCGAACGCCCCTCGCGCAGCGGCCGTGCGCATGGCCCAGCGCGGCCGGCTGGCGGAACTTGAGACCCTTCTCGCCAGCCTCCGCCCCGACGCGCACTCGGCAGCCGCCGCCCTCGCCGCCGCCGCCGCCGCTCTGGCGGAGGCGGACGCCCGTCTGAAGGCCGCCAGGGCCGGGCCCGCCGCGGCGGAACAGGCCGTCGCCGGCGCCCGTCAGGTGCATGAACGCCACGACCGTGAGGCGGCCCGGCGGGAGGCCCAGAAGCAATCGCTCGACGAGCTCATCCGTCGCTTCGAGGCGGATCTCGCGGAAAGCGAGGCCGCCCTTCGCGCCGTGGAGAGCGAGGTCGCCGCAGCCGACGGCGACAGCGATCTGGCGAACCGGCTGGACGCCGCCAGGGCGCTTGCGCCGCCGGCCGTCGAGGCCGCGGCCCGGGCGCGCGCCGACTTCGACACCGAGGTGCGCGAGCGGGACGGCCGGATCCGTCAGGTCGAGCGCCTGCAGTCGGACCGGGAGGACTGGCGTCAGCGGGCTGCAGCAGCCTCACAGCGCCTTGATCGCCTGGCGACGGAACGGACAGCCGCCGTCGCCGCCCTTGACGCGGCGCGGGCCAAGCCTCTGACCCATGCCGATCGCCTGCAGACCCTGCTGAATGAGCTCTCCGCCGCAGAGGCGCGCCGGGCCGCGACTTCCGACGCCCTCGCCGCAGCGGAGACGGAACGGGCGGAGGCGACGCGCGAGGTCCGTGCTGCGGAAGCCGCCGCCTCTGAGGTCCGAGAGCGAAGGGCGGGTCTCGACGCCCGACTGGAGTCCGCCCGGGAACGGCTTGATGAGGTCGCGGGGCAGATCCGGGAAACGGCGCGCCTGGAGCCCGAGGATCTGGCGCGGTCCCTGGCGGACGAGGCCGTCGCCATTCCCGCCGAGGCGGGAGGGATCGAGGCGCACCTCTACAACCTTGAGCGCCAGCGGGAAGCCCTGGGGGCGGTGAACCTGAGGGCCGAGGAGGAGGCTCGGGAGTACGCCGCGCGGCTCGAGACCCTCAGGGCCGAGGAGGCGGACCTCACCGGCGCCATCACCCGCCTTCGCCAGGGCATCGATGAGCTCAACGGCGAGGGCCGCGAGCGGCTGCTGGCCGCCTTCGACATTATCAACGGACATTTCAAGGCCTTGTTCCAGGCCCTGTTCGAGGGCGGGGAGGCCGAACTGCGGCTGGTGGAATCCGATGATCCCCTGGAGGCGGGCCTTGAGATCTTCGCCTGCCCGCCCGGCAAGCGACTGGCCGCCATGAGCCTGATGAGCGGCGGAGAGCAGGCCCTGACCGCCTGCGCCCTGATCTTCGCCGTCTTCCTGGCCAATCCCGCGCCCATCTGCGTGCTGGACGAGGTGGACGCCCCCCTGGATGACGCCAATGTCGACCGCTTCTGCAACATGCTGGACGAGATGCGCCGGCGCACCCGGACCCGTTTCATCGCCATCACCCACAACCCCGTCACCATGGCGCGGATGGACCGCCTGTTCGGGGTGACCATGGCCGAGCGGGGCGTCTC
>NZ_JADCBG010000090.1 GCF_020253645.1 Phenylobacterium sp. | reverse complement strand
TGGAGCTCGGGTGCGGGAAGGATGCGGGCCTGGGCGGCCTCCATCTCCTGCGGGGTGATGATCTCGCGGGAGACCTGGCGGGTCATGTTGCGGCCGATCAGCTCACGGCTGGCCGCGATCCGGTCGGGGCTGACGTCGTGCAGCAGGACCTCGTAGCCGCCAAGGGCCACCACGTGGGCGATGCCCGACCCCATCTGACCCGCGCCGATGACGCCGACCGTCCTGATACCCGCCATGTCCGTGACCCCGCAGCTGCGGCTCTCCGGCCGCGTGAGGCGCGCACCCTAGAGGCGTGTTGCGGCGCCGCCAAGCTTTTTGCTGCATCGCAGCGCGAGCGGCTGTCCGGGTTCCACTCGAAAAAAAAGGGGGGCGCGGCGACCGCACCCCCCTCCGGGTTTCCGCAACGGGCGCCAGGCTCACTTTCCGGCGGCGGTCAGGGCCTCCATCAGCTCGGGGATGGCGGCCTTGTAGTCCGCCACCAGGCCGAGGTCGGCGACCTGGAAGATGGGGGCGTCGCCGTCCTTGTTGATGGCCACGATCACCTTGGAGTCCTTCATGCCGGCCAGGTGCTGGATGGCGCCCGAGATGCCGACGGCCACATAGAGCTCGGGGGCGACCACCTTGCCGGTCTGGCCGACCTGGTAATCGTTAGGGGCATAGCCGGCATCCACGGCGGCGCGGCTGGCGCCGACGGCGGCGCCCAGCTTGTCGGCCAGGGGCTCGATGACGCGCTGAAACTCCTCGGCGGAGCCCATGGCCCGGCCACCGGACACGACGATCTTGGCTGCGGTCAGCTCAGGACGGGCCGACTTGACGATCTGCTGGTCGACGAAACTCGTCTTGCCTGCGCCCGGGCCCGCGTCGACGGTCTCGACGGCGGCGGAACCGCCGTCGCCAGCCGCCTTGAAGTTGGTGGCCCGGACCGTGATGACCTTCTTGGCGTCGGACGACTGGATGGTCTCCAGGGCGTTGCCGGCGTAGATCGGGCGCACGAAGGTGGAGCTGTCGACGACCTCGACCACCTCGGTGATCTGGGCCACGTCGAGCTTGGCCGCCACGCGGGGCGAGAAGCTCTTGCCCAGGGAGGTGGCGGGGGTCAGCAGGGCGTCGTAGCCCGCCATCAGAGGGGTGACGAGGCTGGCGATGGCCTCGGCCAGGCCCTGACCCAGGGCGTCGCTTTCGGCATGCAGGACCTTGCGGACCCCGGCGATGCCGGCGGCGGCCTTGGCCACCTCGCCGGCGCCCCTGCCGGCCACGAGGACATCGACGTCCCCGGAAAGGGCGAGGGCGGCGGTGACCGTCTTGTGAGTGCTGTCCTTGAGGGACGCGTTATCGTGATCGGCGAAAACCAGAACAGCCATCAGATCACCCCGTTGGTCTTGAGATTGGAGACGATGTCGGCGGCGCTCTCGACCTTGACACCGCCGCTGCGCTTGGGCGGCTCGGTGACCTTGACCACCTTCAGGCGGGGGGCTGTATCGACGCCGACGGCCGAAAGCTCCTTCACGTCGAGGGGCTTCTTCTTGGCCTTCATGATGTTCGGCAGGGAGGCGTAGCGCGGCTCGTTGAGTCGCAGGTCGGCGGTGATGACCGCCGGCAAGGCGACATCTACCGTCTGCAGGCCGCCGTCGATCTCGCGGGTCACCCTGGCGGAGCCTGCAGACAGGACGATTTCCGAGGCGAAGGCCGCCTGGGGCCAGTCCAGCAGGGCGGACAGCATCTGGCCAGTGGCGTTGTTGTCGCCGTCAATGGCCTGCTTGCCCATGATCACCACGCCGGGAGCCTCTTCGGTCACCACCGCCGCCAGCACCTTGGCGACGGCGAGGGGTTCGAGGTCCTGGTCTGTCTGGATCAGGATGGCGCGGTCCGCGCCCATGGCCAGGGCGGTGCGCAGGGTTTCCTGCGCCTGGGCCGGGCCGATGGAGACGGCGACCACCTCGGTGGCGGCGCCCTTTTCCTTCTGGCGGACGGCCTCTTCGACCGCGATCTCGCAGAAGGGGTTCATGGCCATCTTGACGTTGGCCAGGTCAACCCCGGTCTGATCGGCTTTGACCCGCACCTTGACGTTGTAGTCGATGACCCGCTTTACGGGCACGAGGACCTTCATGGCTTCGCTTGCGCCTCAATTTGCATTGCAACAAATGGAACGCCGTGGGGCATAACCAATCCCGCGCGGTTTGCAAGCTCCGGGCGTCATCAGAGACGTCTTCAAGGGTGACGGGAGAGCGGAATGTCGAAACTGATCCGGCGGGTATTCCGCATCACCGTCGCGGTCTTCCTGGCCGCCTGCGTGGCGATCCTGGTCGTCCAGGTGGTGTGGATCACGCCCGGGCAGGAGTGCGAGCAGGCGGGGAAGTGGTGGGACTGGCGACAGCGCACTTGCGCTCAGCCGATCCTGATCTCCGACATCACCGGGCGGCCCATTACCGACCGCAAGAGCCATGACGCGGCCAAGGCCGACGCCCGGGCCCGCAGGGCAGAGGCGCCGGAGGCCGCAAGGCCGGACTGAACCCCGTCACTCCTTTTGGCTTGCGCGGCTTTACAGCCCAATTTGCTGCCCCGAGGGGGACCTCCTGGCGGAGCCCGGTGAGGAAGGCAACGGTCTCGCGTCAGGCACGACCTAGGACGTCCACCGAGGCGCCCTCCGGTCCCCGACGCAGTGCGGTGCGAACGGCGAAGGCGCGGGCCAGAACGTCGGGGACCAGGGCGACTTCCGGCGGCCCGTCGGCGAGGAGCCTGCCCTCCGCCAGCACAAGGACGCGATCGGCGATCCGGGCCGCCAGGGTCAGGTCGTGCAGGGTCAGGACGACGCCGCATCCCGCCCTCGCCCGCCGCACCAGGGTCTCGGCCGCATCGATCTGGCAGCCGGGGTCGAGGCCAGCCAGGGGCTCGTCCGCCAGCAGCCAGTCGGGCTCTCCGGCCAGCACCCGGGCGATCATCACCCGGGCGCGCTCGCCACCGGACAGGGTGGAGGCGTCCCGTTCGGCAAGGTCTGCGGCGCCGGCTTCCTCCAGCGCGGCGTCGATGATCCGGGCGTCCGCAGCCGACAGGCCCCGGGCTCCGATGTGCGGGGTGCGGCCCAGGCCGACGAGGATGCGCACCTCCAGGGGCCAGGCGATCTCGGGCATCTGAGGCAGGAAGCCGATCCGCCGGGCGCGGGCCATGGGAGGCAGGGCGGAGAGGTCCTGCCCGTCGAGGCGCACTGCGCCCGCGGCGGGCGCCAGGAGGCCGCAGAGGCCGGCCAGCAGGGTCGACTTGCCGGCCCCGTTGGGTCCGACCAGGGCCGTGACCTCACCTGCGCGCAGGGACAGGTCGAGTCCGGCGAGGATCTCCCGCCGGCCGCGCTTCAGGGTCAGGCCCCGGGCTTCCAGCACGCCGCTCACGCCATCCTCCGGCGCAGGGACAGGAGCAGGAAGAGGAAGAAGGGACCGCCCAGGCAGGCCATGGCCACGCCCAGCCGGACCTCCGCCGCCGAGGGCGTCAGCCGCACCGCCAGGTCCCCTGCGAGCACGATCGCCGCCCCGCCGAGGGCCGAGGGCCAGAGCAGTCCCTTGGGACGGGCGCCGACCAGGGGGCGGAGGAGGTGCGGGGTGACAAGGCCCGCAAAGCCGATGACGCCGGCCACCGCCACCCCGGCTCCTACGGCCAGGGCGGTCCCTGCCGCCAGCAGGGCGCGGGTGCGGGACAGGTCGATCCCCAGGCTCGCCGCCCCGGACTCGCCCAGGGTCAGGGCGTCGAGGGCCCGGCCGGTGAGGACCAGGAGGACCAGGCCGGCGAGGATGAAGGGGCCCGCGAAGGCGACGTCCTCGAGGCTGCGGTCGGCGAGGGACCCCATCAGCCAGTCGATGATCCCGTTCACCGCCCAGGGGGTGGGGGCGAGGGACAGGGCCAGCGCGACCCCCGCGCCGGCGATGGTGTTCAGAACGACCCCGGCCAGCAGGAAGACGGTCATGGAGCCGGCGCTCCCCGAAAGGCCGAGGAGGAGGCCCACGCCCGCCAGGGCCCCCGCCATGGCGGCCAGGGGCTGGAGCAGGGGGAAGGCGAAGGGCAGCCAGAGGGTCAGGACGGCGCCCAGGGCTGCGCAGGCCGAGACGCCCAGCACGCCAGGATCGGCCAGGGGGTTGCGGGTATAGCCCTGGAGCGCGGCTCCGGCGAGGCCGAGGCCGGCGCCGATCAGGATCGCCAGCAGGGTCCGGGGCAGGCGCAGCTCCAGGAGGATCGCCCACAGCGGATCCTCCGGCCTGGCCAGCATGTCGCCCAGCGGCAGGACGGTGCGGCCCACCAGGAGGCTTGCGGTCGACAGGATCAGGACCAGGGCGGAGAGTCCCAGGATGACGGCGGCGCGGCGGCTCATGCCCGTCGCTCCAGGGCCTGGTCGCGGATCGCCGCCAACCGTGTCGCCGCTTCGACCAGGGAGGGGCCGCCGCAGAAGAGCAGCCGTTCGGGGATCTCGGCGGTCAGGACCCGGCCACCCAGCCGGTCCAGGGCGGGATGGCGGGTGACCCGGTCGGGGCGAACGGCTTCGCGTCCTCCGCCGGCCCGGACCAGGACCTCCGGTGGCGCGGCAAGAAGGGCTTCGACTGGCGCCGGGGTCCAGCCGTTCAGGCCCAGCCGGGTCGCCGCGTTGGCGATCCCAAGCCGGCGGAGCAGGTCGTCCGGGAGGGAGCCGGGGCCGGCCGCCAGTCCGCCGGAGAGGAGGAGCAGCATTTCGGGCCGCCTGACGCCCCGGGCTGTTACGCCATCGAGGCCGGCGGTGATCCGGGCGCCGAGGGCCTCGCCGCGGGCGGGGCGGCCGACCCGCGCGGCGACCTCGCGCACCTGAGTCAGGCTCTCGTCCACCGTGGACGGGGGGCCGAAGGCGGCGACCTCGACGCCCAGGCGCTGAAGGGCCCGGCGGGTGGCGAGGGCGGTGTGGGTGCTGGCGAGGACAAGGTCTGGCCGGAGCCGCAGGACCTCCTCGGCGGTCTCTCCCGCCACCGGAAGGGTGGCGGCGATCCCGGCGATGGTGGAGCCCTGAGGATCGCGGGACAGGCGGTTGATCCCGGCGATCTGGCGGCGGTCCGCCAGGTGGACCAGCAGGGCGTCGAGGCAGGGGTTGAGGGAGACGATGCGCCGGGGCGCCGCCCGGGCCGCCCCCAGCCCTGCCGCCGCCGCAAGGCCCGCCGCCGCCATCCGGCGGCTGATCGCCCCTGTCCGCCCCGCCGCCATGGTCAGAACCGCGCCCTCAGGCCGACATGGGCTGTCCGCCCCGGTGAACCATATCCGCGAACGGTCTCCGGCGCCTCGTCGGTGAGGTCATCGATCCGACCGTACACAGAAACCCGGCCGCCCAGAGGCGCCTCGGCCCTGAGGGCGGCGGTCAGGCGAGACTTCAGCGGCGGGCCGCCCCAGAGGTCGCTGAGGCTCTCGCCGGCATAGTTGAGCCCCATGCCCAGCCGGACCCCGCCCGCCAGGGTACGGCTGATGTCGAGGGCCGCCATGTCCCTCGGTCGTCGCGCCAGGTCCCGGTCGGGGGCGCCGTCCTGGCCCTGCAGGCGGGCACGGGTGCGGGTATAGCTGGCGTCGACATCGAAGCCCGCCAGCCGGCCGGAGGCCACCGCCTCCACGCCGGTCGCCGTCGTCCGGTCGAGGTTGTCGTAGTAGCCGAAGCGGCCGCCCGTGCAGTTGGGGTCGCCGCCGCCGGTGCAGACGGCGAAGTTGACCTGGTCCTCCGTCCGCCGCCCGAAGAGGGTGAGGGACAGGCGGATGTCGCCGGCCTGGCCCTCCACGCCCAGATCCCAGGCGAGGGCCGTCTCCGGCTGGAGGGCGGCGTTCCCGTACTCGCTGTAGAGCTGGTAGAGGCTGGGCGCCCGGAAACCCTGTCCCAGGCTGGCCCGGACGACGGTCGCCCCGCCGCCCGGCCGCCAGGCCAGAGCCGCCTGTCCCGAGCCATGGTTCCCGAAGGATTCGTGCCGGTCGAGGCGAGCCGCCAGGGTCAGGGTCATGTCGTCGGCGGGCCGCCCCAGGGCCTGGATCCAGGCCGAGTCCACCCCTGTCGAGCGGGCCAGGGGCTGCGGCTGAGGGTTCCATGCCGACGGCGAGGCGATCCGCATGCGGCTGCGCTCGCCCTCTGCGCCGAAGGTCAGGCGCCAGTCCGGGGTCAGCTGCGCCTCGCCCTGGTACTCCAGCCGGCTCACGCGTCCCTCGGCCCGGAAGGTCAGTTCGGTCACCGCCTGGTCGGGATCGAAGGTCCGCCGCCGGGTGTCGGTGAGGGCAAGGCCCAGGCGGTTCTTCACCCGCCCGCCGGCGGCGGGGAAGGTCACCCCCGCATAGCCCAGGGCCTCGCGCGTCCGGCCCCGCTCACGGGTGTCGGCGAAGATGAAGGCCGGCGCGGGAAAACCGTCGAAGGCGTTTCGGGCGTCTGACCAGACGGCCCGCAGGTCGAGGCGGACCTCGGGACTGAGGTCCACGGTCATGCGCCCGCTGGCGCCGGTCCGGCGGTAGCCGTCCCGCTCGGTCCCGGTCCGGGCCGCCGAGACCCCGTCGGTGGCGAAGGCGTCCGCCGCCAGCCGCCAGGCCAGGGCGCCGCTACCGCCGCTCACGCCGCCGCGCAGGTAGGAGGTCCCAAGGCCGCCGGCCTCCGCGGTCCCCTCGGCGGCGAACTCCCCGGCCGATGGCGGGCGGGTCTCGAGGCTCACCACCCCGCCTATGGCCTGCCCGCCCCAGACGGCCGACTGGACGCCGCGCAGGACCTCGATCCGTGAGATGTCGCCCAACAGGAGGTTGGCGGCGTCGTAGGCCCCGCCGATCACGGAGGGATCGTTCAGACGCACGCCGTCGATGACGAAGAGGGTCTGCTCGGCCTCGGCGCCGCGGATCCGGACCGCGGTGACCCCGCCGGGCCCGCCGTTGCGGGTGACACCGACGCCGGGGGTCGTCGCCAGGAGGTCGGAGACCACCAGGGCCTGGCGGTCGCGGATCACTTGCCCCGGGATGACGGTCACGCTGCGGCCGCTCTCCGTGACGGCCACCGGCGTGCGGTTGGCCACCACCACCAGCGGTTCGACGGCGGTTCCGGGCGGCGTGACGGCCAGGGTGGCGGCCCCGGCCAGGCTGACAAGACTCATTGCGCCCTCCTTCGAGCGACAGGCGACCGCGCGTGCGGCCGCAACAGGCGTTTCCGGCCCGCGGGCGCGGACCGGTCAGGTCTGTCGTCGGTCGGGAAAGACCCCGTCCTCCAGGCGCACCCCGGCCCGTCGGATGACGACGGCGTCAGGCAGGTCTCCTGGCTCGCGGGTCACTGTCCGTTGCGCGTCGCCTTCCCGGCCCGGTTCCCGAAGGTTCCCGGCCAGTGGCCTCGTGACGCGCGGACTCGCCGCTTACAGTTGCGGGGGCAGCCCGGGCCTTGCACCCGAGTTCCCTTTTCATCTCCCTCTCGGGAGAACCTGACGCAGGATCATGGCTAATCCGCCCCGGGGCTGGGGTCAACGGCCGCAAAGGGGTTGCCATCCCGCCGCACGGGGCGCCATCAAGCCCGCAGCCCTCGACCCGGAGCCCCTTCATGTCCTTCCGTGCGCCCCTCCAGAGCCTCGACCTCGCCCTTGCGGCGGCCGGCCTCCCCGACCTGATGGCCGCTGGGTATCCAGACCTGGACGCCGAAACCGTCTCCGCCGTCCTCGATTCGGCCGCCGCCTTCGCCGAGGCCGAGCTCGCCCCCCTTAACCGGGATGGCGACCGGATCGGCGCCCGGTTCGAGAACGGCGTGGTCACGGGCGCCCCGGGCTTCGCCCAGGCCTACCAGGCGTTTGCGGCCCAGGGCTGGAACTCCCTGGCGGCGGACCCGGAGTTCGGCGGCCAGGGCCTGCCCAAGGTGCTGGAGCTGGCGGTGTTCGAGATGGTCCACGCCGCCAACATGGCCTTCGGCCTCTGCCCCATGCTGACCCAGGGCGCCATCGAGGCCCTGACCCTGCACGGCACCGAGCGCCAGAAGCGCCTGGTCCTTCCCAGGCTCGTCTCGGGCGAGTGGACCGGCACCATGAACCTGACGGAGCCCCAGGCGGGCACCGACCTGGCCGGCGTGACCGCCCGGGCCGAGCCGGACGGCCAGGGCGGCTACCGGATCACCGGCCAGAAGATCTACATCACCTGGGGCGACCACGACGCGGCGGAGAACATCTGCCACCTGGTTCTGGCCCGCCTGCCCGACGCCCCGCCCGGGGTGAAGGGGATCAGCCTCTTCCTGGCCCCCAAGCGCCTGATCGACGTCGACGGCCGTCTGGGGGCCGCCAACGCCCTGCGCCCCGCCTCCATCGAGCACAAGCTGGGCATCCACGGATCGCCCACCTGCGTCATGCTGTTTGAAGGCGCCCAGGCCGAGCTGGTGGGCGAGGCGAACAACGGCCTGGCCCACATGTTCGTCATGATGAACGCGGCTCGCCTCCAGGTGGGGGTGCAGGGCGTGGCCATCGCCGAGCGCGCCCTCCAGCAGGCCCTCGCCTACGCCCAGGACCGGATCCAGGGCCGGCCCGCCCTGGGCGGGGAGTCGATCTTCGGCCATCCGGACGTCCGCCGCAGCCTGGCCCTGATGCGCGCCAAGGTGGAGGCCGCCCGGGCCATCTGCCTGCTGACCGGCGTCCTGGCCGACCAGGCCCGCCTCGCCCCCGACCCCGCCGCCCGGGACCTGGCCCGCGGCCGCCAGGAGCTGCTCACTCCCATCGCCAAGGCCTGGTCCACCGATATCGGGGTGGAGGTCGCCTCCATGGGCGTGCAGGTGCACGGCGGCATGGGCTTCATCGAGGATACCGGCGCGGCCCAGCACTATCGCGACGCCCGCATCGCGCCGATCTACGAAGGGACCAACGGCGTTCAGGCTGTCGACCTCGCGGGCCGCAAGCTGTCGATGATGAACGGCGCACTCATGCCTGGCCTGTGCGCCGAGATCGCCGCAGACGCCGCCGCCGTCAGCCGCGAGCCCGGACTCGAGGGTGTCGGGCGGCGGCTGGAGACTGGGGTCGCCGCCCTCTCCGCCGCCACGACCTGGATGCAGCAGAACCGGGGACCCGACGCCCTGGCCGGCGCCACGGCCTACCTGCGCCTGTCCGGAGACGTGATCGGCGGCTGGATGCTGGCCCGCCAGGCGGTGCTCGCCCGGACCCGTGCGCCGGCCCTTGCGGAGTCCCGCGCCGCCCTGGCCCGGGTCTTCGCTGAACAGGTCCTGGCCCAGGCGCAGGGGGTCGCCGAGGGCGTCATGGCCGGCGGCGCTGACCTCGCCGTCCTGGACGCCGCCGCCCTTGCGGGCTGAGGGCGAGGGGCCGCCGCATGGCCCCCGCCTGAGACACGGGGGTGCGCAGGTCGGCTCACTTCCCCGGTGGGAGGCGAAGCCCGTCCTCAGTCAGGGGCCCCGATAACGCCCCGGTCCGATCCCCGGTTCGGGTCTTCCGGAGCCTGACCTACGCCGTGAAGCTCCGTACGGCCGCGACAACGGCGTCCTGGGCGTCAGGTTCAAGGTAGGGGTGCATCGGCAGGCTCAGCACCTGCCGGCAGAGGGTCTCCGTGACGGGCAGGCCGCCGGGGGCGGGATAGCCCGCGTAGGGACCCTGGCGGTGCAGCGGGAGAGGGTAATAGACTGCGGTGGGGACGCCGGCGGCCCTGAGGTGCGCGGCAAGGCCGTCGCGGTCGGCGCACTTCACCGTGTACTGCGCCCAGGTGCTGCGCCCTCCCGGGATCACGACGGGGGTCTCCACGACGCCGGCCAGGCCCTCCGCATAGCGGTCGGCCACCCGGTTCCGGGCCTCGATCTCGTCGGCGAAGATGGTCAGCTTCTGCAGGAGGATGGCGGCCTGGAGGGTGTCCATCCGGCTGTTCATGCCGACCCGCATGTTCAGGTACTTGGGATCGTGCTCGAAGGTCCGCCCCTCGATGTCGGATTTCACCGCCTGGCCATGCACCCGCAGGCTGACCAGCAGGTCGTGAAGCCGCGCATCCTTGCACAGCACCGCCCCACCGTCGCCGTAGGCGCCCAGGGGCTTGGCCGGGAAGAAGGAGGTGGTGGCCACATCCGCCCAATGGATGGGGTGATGGCCATCGAGGGTGCAGCCGAAGCCCTGGGCCGAGTCGGCGATCAGCTTCAGGCCATGCCGGCGGGCGATGTCCGCCAGGGCCGGGTAGTCGGCGGGCTGGCCAAACAGGCAGACGGCCATGATGGCGCGGGGGGTCAGGACGCCCTCGGCCTTTACGGCCTGGATGGCCGCCTCCAGGCGTTCCGGGTCCAGGGTGAAGGTGTCGGGGCGGACGTCCACGAAGACCGGCGAGGCGCCGACCAGGGGCATGACCTCCGCCGTCGCGGCGAAGGTGAAGGACGGGCAGAAGACCGCGTCGCCGGGGCCGATCCCCCAGGCCATCAGGGGCAGTTGCAGGGCCTCGGTGCCCGATCCGCAGGACAGGACGAAGGGGGCCTGCCCGAAGGCGCCGAGGGCGGCTTCGAACTCTGCGATCTCCGGCCCCATGATCCACGCGCCGGATCGCACCACCTTCAGGATGGCGTCCTCAAGGGGCTGGCCCAGGCGCCGTCGCTGGGCCTGAAGGTCGATGAACGGAATCGGCATGACGCACCCCGCGCGGAAATAGAGGCGGGCGCTTCTTAGGGGCGCCCGCCCGGAACCGCCAGACACGCTTGTTTTCGCATCGTTTCGCTTCACGGTCGGCGGACCGCCTCAGACTTGTCCGCAGCGTCCATCCCGGCAGAGCGCCTCCTCCAAGTGGACGCGCGGGACCTGTGGCTCAGTCCTGCCAGCGAAAGACGCCCCTGCTGGTGCGCCTCAGGGAATCGGCAGCGTTCCCCCGCCGACTGCGGAAGCTTGTGACAAGATGTCCGCCGCGTCGTTCAAGCCAGGCATGAGGACTTCGCTCTGCTGCTCCGGCCGATGCGCGAAATGCGCCCGGGCCTGCCGGCAAAACTCCACGGTGGCTCGGCTCTTTGGGCGGCAGCTGCCCGGAGCAGGGCCCGCCGCTGGTCGCGCGGTAGTCGATGGAAGGACGCCTGAGCCAAGCTTGACCGATAGGCCTCCCCTCGTAACTTACCAGCCGCAGACGTGGCGGAGAGAACGATGACGAGCAGCGCTATGCAAATTCGGGCACTGGACCCTGAGGAAACGGTTCGGTTTGCGCCCTGCATCCCCGGTCTCATCCGGGAGACCAGTCCTGTCAGCTATGACTACTCATTTGGGACGGACGGCCTCCTTGAGACCCTCGTCTCCGTTTCCTGGGCGACCGCCGACACCCTGTTCTCCGCAGCCTGCGCCACGGCTGCTGTGGCCGACGGAGAGTTGCTGGGCGTCGAGCTCGGGTTCGAAGGATCGAACTTTCGCACCTTCCAGGCCAACCTTGCGCCACTGGCTCTGGACCTGGTCGCCCGCGGCTCAGTCACATACGACCAACTGGTCGCGCTTGCCCAGCGGGCTGCCAAAGTGAGTTACCTCAACGCTTACATCCCCGATCACGTCTACTATCTCCATGCCTTGTCGGCATTTCCCCAGTATCGCGGCAGGGGCATTGGAAAGGCCCTGCTGGCCGCTGCGATCGCCCGGGCAAGGGCCGCCGGATATCGCGAACTGCAGCTCGACGTGCTCGCCGACAACCCGGCGGTCGGGTTCTACCAGGCGAACGGCCTGTCGATCGTGGTGGAAACGCGATCGCTGGAGCTCACGCGCGACCATGGCTTTCCTTCCGAATACCGAATGGCTGTGACCCTCTGAGCTAGGCCGCGCCGCCTCAGATCTGCTTGGTGCGGCCTTCCCAGTAGGGGGCCCGGACCTTGTTGCGCTGGATCTTGCCCGCCGCCGACCGGGGCAGGTCGGTGACGAAGTCGAGGCTGCGCGGGACCTTGAACGAGGGCAGGCTGCGCCGGCCGAAGTCGAGGATCTCCTGCGCCAGGGCGTCGGAGGGCGCATAGCCTGGCTTCAGCAGGATCACCGCCTTCACCTGCTCTCCCCATTCCTCATGGGGGACGCCCACGGTCGCGGAGTCGGCCACGGCCTCGTGCTTGATCAGCTCGTTGTCGACTTCCTGCGGATAGATGTTCACGCCGCCTGAGATGATGGTCTCGGCGCTGCGGCCCGTCAGGAAGAGGTAGTCGTCCTCGTCGAAATAGCCGACGTCGCCCATGGTGAAGAAACCGTCCACCCGGCTGGCGTTCGTCTTGGCCTCGTCCTTGAAATAGCTGAACCCGCCGCCGGGGGGCAGCTGGTGGTAGATGGTCCCGGCCTGTCCGTTGGGCAGGTCCTTGCCGTTTTCGTCCAGGATCCGGACCTGGAGCAGGGCGGGACGCTTGCCGACGCTCCCGGGCTTCTTCAGCCACTCGTGCGAGTCGATGGCGAACCCGGCGCCGCCCTCCGAGCCCGCATAGTACTCGGACAGGATGGGACCGAACCACTCGATCATGGCGTGCTTGACCTCGGGCGGGCAGGGCGCGGCGCCGTGGACGATGTACTTCACGTGGTCGACCGGGTAGCGCGCCTTGACCTCGGCGGGCAGGGCCAGCAGCCGCTGGAACATGATCGGCACCAGGTGCAGGTGCGTCACCCTCAGGTCGTGGATCGTCTTCAGGACGTGCTCGGAATCCCACTTGTCGATGAAGACCAGGGGCGCGCCGGCGCCCATGGCGGCGCGGACGTCGAAGGCCAGGGGCGCGGCGTGGTAGGCGGGGCCGGCGCAGAGCTGGACCGAGCTCTCGCTGTCATAGCCGCGCATCAGGTACATGGACGGCGGCGTCGTGACGGGGTTGGGCCGGTGCACGCCCTTGGGCCGGCCCGTGGTGCCGGAGGTGTACATCATGGCGTTGCCAAGGACAGGGTCGTCGATATCGTCGCCGTCGAAGGCGTCCAGGGCGGCCTGGTAGTCCTCGAAGCCGTCGATCGCGCCATCGACCGCCAGCCTGACCAGGAGGTCCGGGCATTCGGCGGCGGCGGGCCCGACCGCGGCCACCCGGGCGTCTCCCACCAGGGCCTTCGCCTCGCAGTCCTTGATGATGTAGGCGATCTCGTCGGCGGTGAGGTGCCAGTTAACCGGCGTGATCCGTATGCCGGTCCGAAGAGTGGCGGCGAGGGCCTCGACAAACTCGACCCGGTTCGAGCAGACTAGGGCCAGGGAGTCGCCGGCCTTCAGGCCGCGGGCACGCAGCAGGCGGGCCAGCTTGTTGGCGTTGGCGTTGACCTTGGCGAAGGAATGCGCGGTCCCGTCGGGGTCATAGACGGCGACCTTGTGGGGGTGGCGTCCCGCCCAGCAGGCGGTGGTCATCCCCACCTGGCCCGCCGCCTCCAGGCGCGCGATGAATTCAGGGTCCAGCAAATCGTTCATTCAAATTCCTCCCGGGCGCGCCGCATTCTCTGGCGTGCGCTACATACTCAAGACAGCATCCGGCCAGGCCGCCTGCCTGACCACCCCCCTTTCTTGCGAGAGCCGGACAGGAATGCGCCTCCGGCGGCGCCTTGTTCGGACGCAGGCGAAGGCGACAACCGTCTCTCCCCAGACCGGCCCCTCACCCCGCCCGCGGAGCGGCCCGGCGCCAGGCCCAGGCGCCGGCCGCAGAGGCGGTGGCCGAGGCGAAGGTTCCCCAGGCGATATCGATCACGCTGACATGGACTGACCAGACCGCCAGGGTCGCCAGGTTGGTCAGGTCGTAGGTGGCGTAGGCGAAGGCGCCCAGCGCCGCCCCCCGAAGCGCCACGGCCCGGATTCCGCCGCCCGCAAGCACCACAGGACGCACCACCAGGAAGGTCAGGCCCGTCACGTACATCACGTAGAAAGCAGCCGCTGCGTCAATCCGCAGCTCCGGCGCCAGGACGGGCCCCAACGCAGGTTGATAGAGTATCGGGAACATCTGGGTCAGCCAGAGGGCGTCGAGAACGCCGAACGCCGCGCCGACGCCAATCCAAGTCAGTAACCAACGCATCGCAGATCCTCCAGGTCAGGATCGACAGGCTGCACCAGAGTGCGCGCAGGCGCGAGTCCTGACTTCGCCTCTCCGGCGCTCGAAGCCGTCGGCAGGGCCTTGCATCGCCCGGGGCTCTCAGGCCATTGGAGGCGTCGGGGAGCCGTTGAAGCGGCCCGTTGAGGTCTCCGGGAGTCTGCGTGTCAGAGAATGAATCCACACCGTCCGCCCGCCGGATCGTCGTGATCGGCGCCGGCGTCGCCGGCCTTTCCGCCGCCTGGCGCCTTGGCGAGGTCGCCGAGGTCACGGTTCTGGAGGCGGAGGGCCGGCTGGGCGGCCACGCCAATACCCTCGACGCGCCCGGGCCGGGCGGCGACACGCCCGTGGACACCGGCTTCATCGTCTACAACGAGGACAACTACCCCAACTTCACCGCCCTGCTGGCCCATCTCGGGGTGGCCAGCCAGCCGGCGGACATGGGCCTGTCCGTGTCCCTTGACGCCGGCGAACTCGAGTACTCCTCCAACGCCCTTCTCGCCCAGAAACGCAACCTGCTCCGTCCGCGCTTCTGGCGCATGATCGCCGATATCCTGCGCTTCTACAGACGGGCGCCGGACGACCTGCGGCGGCTGGAGGGCTCGGGCACCCCCCTCGACGCCTATCTCGAGCACGGCCGCTTCGGCCCGGCCTTCCGGGACGATCACCTCCTGCCCATGGCGGCGGCCATCTGGTCGACCCCGCTCGACCGGATCGGCGACTATCCCGCCGCCTCCCTGATCCGCTTCTTCCTCAACCACGGCATGATGAGCGTAGCCGGTCGGGGGCTCTGGCGGACCGTGACCCACGGCAGCCGGTCCTACGTCCGTGAACTCGTGGCCGCCGCGCGGGCCGACTTCCGCACCGGCGTCCGGGTGGCGGGCCTGTCCCGCACGCAGGAAGGGGTGCGCGTCCGCCTGGCCGACGGGTCGACCCTGGACTTCGACGAGGCGGTGCTGGCCGTGCATGGCGACACCGCTCTGGCCCTGCTGGAGGACCCGACGCCGGAGGAGTCCGCCCTGCTCGGCGCCTTCCGGTATGCGAAGAACCGGGTCATGCTGCACCGGGATCCCGCCCTGATGCCGCGCCGGCGGGCCGCCTGGACCGCCTGGAACCACATCGGTCGCCGGGACAGCCCCGGCGAGGGTCCGGTGACCTACTGGATGACCTATCTGCAAAGCCTGAAGGGCGCAGGCGACCTCTTCGTGACCCTCAATCCCCCCGAGAGCTTCCGGCCCGAGAGCCTGATCGCCGAGATTCCCTACGAGCATCCCCTGTACGACGCCGCCGCCATCGAGGCGCAGACCCGGCTCTGGTCCCTGCAGGGCGTCCGCCGGACCTGGTTCTGCGGCTCCTATTTCGGGCATGGATTCCACGAGGACGCCCTTCAGTCTGGTCTGGCCGCCGCCGAGGCCATGGGGGCCCCGCGCAGGCCCTGGACGGTGGCCAATGAGTCCGGGCGTATCCACCTGCCCGATACGGCGCCCGGAGCCTGACTGCATGACCGCCTCGGGCATCTACGCCGGGGTCGTCACCCACGTCCGCCTGCGGCCGCGGCCGCACCGCCTGCGCTACCGCATCTTCATGCTGCTTCTGGACCTGGACGAGCTCGAGGGTCTCGACACCCGCCTGAAGCGTTTCGCCGTCGGCCGCTTCGCCCTGACCGGCTTTTCCCCGAAGGACCATCTCGACCACACCGGCCGAGACCTCAGGGGCCAGGTGGAAGCGATACTGGCGGACGCCAGCCTCGAGGGTGGGGGCCCGATCCGACTGCTGGCCATGCCCAGGATCCTGGGCGGCGTCTTCAATCCGCTGACCGTCTGGTTCCTGCACAGGCGCGATGGCGCCCTCTCGGCGGTGCTTTACGAGGTCCGCAACACCTTCGGCGAGAGCCACAGCTACCTCATCCCCGCCGCGCCGCAGGGCGAAGAGGTCCTCACCCAATCCATCGACAAGGGATTCTACGTCTCGCCCTTCATGGACATGGACCTGGCCTACGCCTTCCGGATCCGGCCGCCGGGCGAAAGGGTCGCGGTGTCCATCGATGTCTCCGACGCCGAGGGGCGCGTCCTGACCGCCGCCTTCGCCGGGGAGAGGCGCGAGATGACCGACGCCAACCTGATGGCGGTGTGGCTCGAGCGTCCGATGACCAGCCTCGGGGTGCTGGCCGCCATTCACTGGGAGGCCTTGTGGATGTGGCTGAAGGGCGAGCCGATCCGCCGCCGGCCGCCGCCGCCTGCGTCTCCCGTGACCCTGGCGCCCGCCGCCCTGCCGGAACCCTGAACAGCTTGTCTTGAAGCTCTCATTGATTCCCGACGGTCCGCCCCCACCTCAGGAGCGGCGTCCCTTGGGTCCTGTAACGGAGACGGCGTTGGCCGAGCTAATCCTGAAGATCATCGCGGCGGGGGGGCTCCTGGGGGTCGCAGCCCTGATGTTTGCCGAAAACCTTTTCCCGCCCATCCCCTCCGAGGTGATCCTGCCGCTGGCCGGATATGCTGCAGCAAGGGGCGACCTCCCCCTGGCCGGCGTCATCCTGGCGGCCACCCTGGGCGCCGTGGCGGGCGCCTCCTTCTGGAAATGGGTCGGGCGCCGCATCCCTGAACCCGGGCTGAGATCCTGGATCGACAAACACGGCCGCTGGCTGGCCCTGGAAGTCCGTGACCTTGACCAGGCCCAGGCCTTCTTCAGGCGGTGGGGCGGCCAGGCCGTCTTTTTCGGGCGGCTCGCCCCTGGCATCCGGACCCTGATCTCCCTGCCGGCGGGCGTCCTTCGCATGCCCTGGGGGGTGTTCCTGGCCTGGACGACCGCGGGCACCTTCCTCTGGACCCTGGCCCTGACCCTCGCCGGCGTCTTCCTGGCCTCCCGCCACGACCAGGTCGCCGCCTGGCTGGATCCCGTCACCGAGATCCTGCTCGGGCTCCTGCTGGTCGCCTATCTGTGGCGTGTCCTGAGCCGCAGGCGACGCGACAGGGCCGCCTGAAAGCGCTTTTCTCTGCGCCTCCGGCGTGCTCCTCTCCCGGTGGGCCGGGGAGACGCAGGGATGGGATCGCGCAAGGGAGTTTGCCTGGTAATCGGCGCGGGCGACGGGCTGGGCTCTGCGGTGGCGCGAGCCTTCGCCGCCGAGGGACTTGCGGTCTGCATCACCCGCCGCGCCCGAAACCTGGAGCGTCTTGAGGCCCTGGCGGATGAGATTCGCGCCGCGGGAGGCGAGGCGCACGCCTTCGGCTGCGACGCCCGCGACGAATCCGAAGTCATGTCTCTCTTCGAACGCATCGAGGCGGAGATCGGACCCCTTGAGGTGGTGGTCTTCAACATCGGCGCCAATGTCCGCTTCCCGATCGTGGAGACCACCTCGCGGGTTTTCACCAAGGTCTGGGAGATGGCCTGCTTCGCCGGCTTCCTGGCGGGACGCGAGGCGGCCCGGGTCATGGCGCCGCGGGGGCGCGGCACCCTGATCTTCACGGGCGCCACCGCCTCCCTGCGCGGTCGCGACGGCTTTGCGGCGTTCGCCGCGGCCAAGGCGGGGCTGAGGGCGCTGGCCCAGAGCCTGGCGCGGGAGCTGGGTCCCCAGGGTGTTCATGTCGCCCACGTCGTGGTCGACGGCGCCGTGGACGGGACCTTCATCCGCTCCATCCGCGGAGAGGTGGACGACCTCCTGGCCCGGGACAGCATATTGAAGCCGGAAGAGATGGCGGCCAGCTACGTGCACCTGCACCGGCAGCCCCGATCCGCCTGGACCCATGAACTGGATCTGCGGCCCTGGTCAGAGACCTGGTAGGCCGGAGAGGAGCCCTCCATGACCCGCACCGTCGACTTCATCTTCGACTTCGGAAGTCCCAACGCCTACCTGGTCTGGAAGGTCCTGCCCGGGATCGCCGCCCGGGCCGGCGCCCGGGTCAACCTCATTCCCTGCCTGCTGGGGGGCGTCTTCAAGGCGACCGGCAACCAGTCCCCCGCCCAGGCCTTCGGACATATCAAGGGCAAGCTGGCCTACGAGACCCTGGAGACCCAGAGGTTCGTGAACCGGCATGGCCTTTCCGCCTATCGCTTCAACCCCCACTTCCCGGTCAACACCCTGCTGATCATGCGCGGCCTGGTGGCGGCGCGCCGCGCCGGGGTCGAGGACGCCTACCGGGAGGCTGTGCTCTCGGCCATGTGGGAGCAGGGCCTGAAGATGGATGACCCGGAGGTCGTCGCCGGCGTTCTGTCGGCGGCCGGGCTGGACGCCCGCGCCCTGCTGGAGGCCGCCCAGGACCCCGAGGTGAAGGCCGAGCTGGCCGCCCATACCGACGCCGCGGTGGCGCGGGGTGTGTTCGGAATCCCGACCTTCTTCGTCGGCGACGAGATGTTCTTCGGCAAGGAGCGTCTGGGTCAGGTCGAGGAGGCACTGGGCCGCGTCCGTGCGTAAGGCCGGTGTGCCGGCCCGGAGAGACCCCATCATGCTGCGGAAGCTCGCCTTCGTTTTCGCCCTGTCAGCCCTTTCCCCCGGCAGCCCGACCCTCGCCGCCGACCGCACGGACCCGGCGCGCCTGTCGGCCATCACCCGAGAGCTGGCGTCGGACGCCTATGGCGGCCGCGCGCCCGGGACCCCGGGCGAGGCCCTGACCATAGCCTATCTGGAGGGCGCCTTCCGCGAGCTCGGCCTGGAGCCTGCCGGGGATAATGGCGGCTATGTCCAGGCCGTACCCCTGATCCGGACCCAGCTGGCCGCCGACGGTCGCTATGCGGTCACCGGACCGAAGGGCGAGGTGGTCCTGACTCCTGGCCGCGACATCTCGTTGATCTCCCTCCTGCCGGTGGACCGCGTGACGATCCAGTCCGCCCCGATGGTTTTCGTCGGATACGGGGTGAGCGCTCCCGAACGGGGCTGGGACGACTTCAAGGGCGCGGACCTCAAGGGCAAGGTCGCCGTCTTCCTGATCAACGACCCCGACTTCGAGGCGGCGCCCGGGGAGCCCGTCGCCGGTCGGTTCGGCGGCAAAGCGGCGACCTACTACGCCCGCTGGACCTACAAGTTCGAGGAGGCGGTGCGCCGCGGCGCCGTGGCGGCTCTGATCGTGCATCAGACCGAGGGCGCGGGGTACGGCTGGTCGACGGTCCTGGCTTCGGGCGGCGAAGGCTTTGACGCAGCGCGCAAGACGCCCGCCGCCGAGCGCCTGCCCCTGCAGGGCTGGCTGACGGGCGAGGCTGCGGCCGGCCTGTTTTCGGCCGCCGGGCTGGACCTCGAAGTCCTGCGGCGCCAGGCGCGTTCTGCGGACTTCCGCCCCGTGGACCTGTCGGGCCTGACCTTCTCGGCGTCGGTGGGCGTGAGCTTCAGTCGATTTGAGAGCCGTAACGTCATCGCGCGCCTGCCCGGCCGCAAGCGACCGCTGGAGAGCGTCATGATCGCGGCGCACTGGGACGCCTTCGGCGAAGGTCCGCCCGACGCCCAGGGGCGGCGCATCCGGCCCGGCGCCGTGGACGACGCCCTGGGCGTCGCCGGGGTTCTCGAGGCCGCCCGGCTGCTGAAGGCGGGCCGGCCCGCGGACCGGTCCATCCTGTTCGCCCTGTGGACCGCCGAGGAGCGGGGGCTGCTGGGCTCGGACTATTTTGCGTCGAATCCCTCGGCTCCCCTGGAGACGATGGCGGCCAACCTGACCCTCGACGTCCTCCAGACCGCTGGTCCCGCCCGGGATGTGGTGCTGGTGGGCGCCGGCCAGTCGGAGCTGGACGACCTGCTGGCCGCCGCCGCGAAGCGGCAGAGGCGAACCGTCACCCCGGACGCGCGGCCGGAACGCGCACTCTATTTCCGCGCCGATCACTTCAGCCTTGCCCGCCGGGGCGTTCCGGCCCTGCTGCTGATGGGCCTCGGAGGCGGGGCGGATCTGGTCGAGGGCGGCCGCGCCGCCGGCGACGCCTGGGTCACCCGCTATACCGACGAGTGCTACCACAAGACCTGCGACGCCTGGGGCCCGGACTGGGACCTGCGCGGCGCGGCTGCGGATGTGGATCTGGTGGTCGACATGGCCCGGCATCTCTCCCGGGCAGGGGTCTGGCCTGACTGGCGGCCGGGCTCCGAGTTCGGACGTCTGCGCGCCGAGAGCGCCGCAAAGCGGAGGCCCTGACCTATCACGGCGCGCCTCCGGACCTCTCCGGACGTTGCGTAAACCCCGGTTCGGGACCATCTTCCGGCCTGGCCGCGCCCGCGCGGCGTCCGCACCGGAGATACCTTCGTGATCCCTTCCCGCAAGACTCTCGCCCGGGCCCTGATCTTGGCGGTGGCCCCTCTCTTCCTCGCCGCCTGTGGCGTCAATGCGATTCCCACCAAGGAAGAAACGGCCCGGGCCCAGTGGGCGGAGGTGCAGAACCAGTACCAGCGCCGGGCGGACCTGATCCCCAACCTCGTCGAGACCGTGAAGGGCTTCGCCGCCCAGGAGCGCACCGTCCTCACCGAAGTGACGGAGGCCCGGGCCTCGGCGACACAGGTCAGGGTCGACGCCTCGACCCTGACAGACCCGGCGAAATTCCAGCAGTACGCCGCCGCCCAGGACCGGCTGTCGGGCGTGCTCGGACGCCTGATGATGATCCAGGAGCGTTATCCGGACCTGAAGTCCAACCAGAACTTCCTGGCCCTGCAGTCGCAGCTCGAGGGAACGGAAAACCGCATCGCCATCGCGCGTCGCGACTACAATGAGGCCGTGCGAAGCTACAATCTGGAGTTCAAGACCTTCCCCAATTCGTTCTGGACGGTCGTGCACCGCAATTCGCAGCCCATGCAGATGTTCGCCGCCTCCGACGCCGCCCAGACAGCGCCCTCGGTGAGCTTCAGCCCTGCGGCTCCGAGCCCCCCCGCAACCGCTGCGCCGCCGCCTCCCGCCCCGGCGCCATGACGCGGCGAGGGGCTTCGGACCAGGCTCCGGCGCCCGTGATCACGCGGACGGGACTGTGGGGCCTGCTGGCCGCCCTCGGCGCGGCGCTGGCCCTGCTGAGCCCCTTCGCGGTGCTCGCCGCCCCGACCTTTCCGCCTCTCACCGGAAGGGTCGTCGACCAGGCGGATCTCCTGTCGCAGGACGCCGAACGCGCTCTGGACGCCCGTCTCCGGGCCCTTGAGGAGACGACCGGCCGGCAGATGGTGGTGGCCACCCTCTCCGACCTTCAGGGCTATCCCATCGAGGACTACGGCTACCAGCTCGGCCGGACCTGGGGCATAGGCGACGCCAAGCGGGACGACGGGGTTCTGCTCATCATCGCCCCGAACGAGCGCCGGGTGCGTATCGAGGTGGGCTACGGCCTTGAGCCTGTCCTGACGGACAGCCTCAGCTCGGTGATCATCCAGACCCACATCCTGCCCGCCTTCCGGCGTGGAGACATCGAGGGCGGCGTCGTCGCCGGCGCGACCGCGATGATTGACCAGCTCGGCCTGCCGGAAGGCGAAGCGCAGGCGAACGTGCGGCAGGCAGAGGAGGCGGCGAGGG
>NZ_JADCBG010000009.1 GCF_020253645.1 Phenylobacterium sp. | reverse complement strand
TCACGCCGGGGAAACCCCGGGCCCATCCAGGCCCCGGAACCACGCCTCCAGCATGAGGGCCTCGGCCTGCAGCCGGGACGTCCTCTCGGCGGCCTCCTCGTCGATCCCCCACTGCGCCTCCTGCCAGGCCTCATCGAGACGGGAGAGGGCGAAGGCCTCCTCGCCTCCGAACCAGCCTCGCCAGAGCCCAAGGGTCAGGATGGCCGACCCGAAGAGGGGAACACCGAAGGCCAGGCCGGACAGGGTGAAGTCATCCGCAGACAGGGCGTGCCGCCGGACGGCCTCGAGGGCATGGGCGGGCTGGTCCCGGTGCAATATGCCCCGGGAAGGCTCAAGCGCGATCCCGAGGTCGTCACGAGCCCTCGCCAGAAGTGGCTCCCAGGCCGCAGCCTGCCGGGCGCGCAGGCCCTCAGGCCCTTCCGCCGGGTAGCAGAGAAGGTCGTTCCCGGCATACTGGACGATCTGCTCGGCAACCGATGCCCGGGCTGCAGGCACGGCCTCCAGGGCGGTGAAGGCCAGGCGCGTGGCGTGCATGGCCGCCAGGTCGATGTGCTGGGCCTGAGCTTCCCACTCGGCCGCCGCCAGTTCCGCCAGCGGACGGGTCGGGGTCTTGAGCGCCAAGCCGCGCGCGGACCGAGGCGGGCGACCATCAAGCAGCACCTGCCACCCGTCGGGCGACGACGCCACGGAGACACTTCCATAAAAGCGGCGGGGCTTCTCGCCCGGCTCAATGAAGCCTTTCTGCGCCATGTGCAGATCTCCCAGGTCCGAGGCTGAATGACCCCGCATGGCGGCGGACGCAAGCCCGTCGCGGGCTCAGTTGCCCCGCCGGGCCCCTCGCCCGGGCCTGCGGAAGGGCTCCGGGTCCGCCTCGGAGGCGTCGAAACCAAAGCGGCCGAAGCCCGCCCTTAACTCGGGGCTGACGGGCGCCTCCACGACCAGGAGGCCGCCGGAGGGATGAGGCAGGCTCAATCTTCGGGCGTGAAGTTGGAGACCCAGGCCGGCAGACAGGGCGACGGACTCCGGAGTGTTGTACTTGGGATCGCCAAGGATGGGGTGACCCATGGCCAACATGTGAGCCCGCAACTGATGGGTCCGACCGGTATGGGGCCTCAGCGCCATCCAGGACACCCGGTCCCCGGCGCGGGAGATCAGGGTAAACTCGGTCTCTGCGGGCTCGGCCCGGGGATCCTTGAGCTCGGCGGGTACAACCAGTTCGCGGTCCCCGACGCCCTTCTTCACGAGGGGCAGGCTGAGGATCCCGTCCTGCGGCCGCGGATGGCCGAGGACCAGGGCCCAATAGGTCTTCTCCGCCCGGCGCCGGGCGAAGGACCCGGCGAGACGGGCGGCGGCGGCGGGGGTCTTGCCGGCGAGGAGGACGCCGGATGTGTCGCGGTCAAGCCGATGGACCAGGCGGGGACGGGCGAGTCCCTCTCCCCAGGCGGACAGGAGCCGATCGATGTGGTTGCGGGTCTTTGTCCCGCCCTGCACTGCCAGCCCGGCGGGTTTGTTAAGGGCAAGGACCTCGTCATCCTCGTGCAGCACAAGGCTGCGGGCATAAGCGGCGTCCCGGGACGGCAGGGCCGGCCGGGGCGCATCAGCGGCGGGCGCATCCGGGAGGGGCGGCACGCGAACCTCATCGCCGGACTCGAGGCGGGTCTCTGGCCGCACCCGGGCGCCGCCGACCCGGATCTGGCCGGACCGGGTCAGCTTCTGGATCTGCACCTGGGTCAGATGGGGCCAACGGCGGCGGAACCACCGGTCCAGTCGGACGCCTCCCTCCCCTGGATCTACGGTCAGGGTGCGCACCTCCCTCATGCGGCGAGCCGGCGCATAAGGAGAAGACCCAGGAAGACGGCGCCGGTGGACAGGACGACGGAGGCCCCTGCGTAAAGGGCGGCCTGTCCCCACGCCCGGCGCTCGACCATCATCAAGGTCTCGAGCGAAAACGCCGAGAAGGTCGTGAATCCGCCCAGGAGGCCGACGCCCAGAAGAAGGCGCATCCTCTCCCCCTCGGCTTCACCGCGCAGGGACAGCCAACCGGCCAGGAGCCCCATGGCGAGGCCGCCGGCGATGTTGGCGGTGAAGGTCGGCCAGGGCCAGGCGCTCCCGGAGCCCCGGGCGAGGGCGAAGGACAGGAGGTACCGAAGGAGGGCGCCCGCCCCGCCTCCGGCTGCGACGAGGAGGAGATTTGCGGTCACGGATGGACTTCCCGGGTCACCCGCGGCCCGTCAAGGTCCGGGGCGCGAAGGCCCAGCCCCTCCAGCAACGACGCGAAGTCCGCCGGAAGCGGGGCGCGAAGGGTCATGCGCCCGCCCTCGGGGTGCGGAAAGGTCAGGGCGGAGGCGTGAAGCATCAGCCGGGGTGCGGGCAGGCCCTGGATCATCAGGGCGCCTCCATACCATGCATCACCGGCAATCGGGCGCTGGATCGCCGCAAGGTGAGCCCGGATCTGATGCATGCGGCCAGTCCGCGGCGACACCTCCAGGAGGGCTGCCCCGTCCGCGCTCGAAAGGGTGCGGTAGTGGGTCTCAGCCGACTCGGCGTCGGGATGGTCGGCGGCGCAGATCTGCATGCGCGCCTCGCGTCCAGTCTCGACCCGGCGCAGCGGCTCGAGAATCCGACCCGAGGGCGGGACAGGAGCGCCGGAAGCGACAAGGGCGAGGTAGGACTTGGTGATCTTCCGGGCCATCATGGCCTTGCCGAGGAAGCTCGCCGCGGGCTGGGTGCGGGCTGCGAGAATGACTCCGGAGGTGTCCCTGTCCAGCCTGTGGATCAGCCGGGGCCGCGCCTTGCCGGGCTTGGCGAAGGCCCAGAGCATCTCGTCCAGGGTGACCACCTGACCGCGTCCGCCCTGGCTTGACAGGCCGGCGGGTTTGTTGAGGGCCAGGACCGAGGGGTCCTCGTGGAACACCATGGACCGGACGCTGGCGACTTGGTCGGCGCTGAGGGGGACGGGCTTGAGGGGTTTCACGGCGTCAGGCCCCAGCCCCAAGTCGTACGGAGTGCGGCGCCAGACCCGCCCGGATCGCTTCCCGCGCCGCCCGCCATTCCCCCGCCGTCAGGCCGAACAGATGGACATCCAGACGCCCGTCCGCCCGCTGCACATGGGACCGACGCCGCCCTTCGTCGCGAAAACCCAGCTTGCGGTGCAGGGCGAGGCTGGCGTCGTTTCCCTCGATAACCTCGCCGTTGACCTTCTCCAGCATCAGGTCGTCAAAGGCGTGGTCCAGAAGGGTCGTCAGGGCACAGGCCCCAAGTCCCCGCGGTGCGGCGGGGCCCATGTAGAACCCCCAATCGGCCCGCCGATGCACGCGGTCGATGGCCGTGAGGCTGACCACACCGACGGGCCCTCCGGAGCTGTCCAGGACGACAAGGACCTGCCGACGGGCGTCTCCCTGCAGACCGGCGAGCCAGGCGGCGTGCTCGGCCTCCGAGATGACCTGGTCACCATACATGGCGCCCCGGATCTCAGGCAGGTTACGCAGGCGACGGACGGTCGACGCCTGTTCAGGTGAACAGTCGAGCACGGACTGCAGGTGGTAAGCGCCCCGGGTCATGACCGCCCTCCCCGGCTCC
>NZ_JADCBG010000089.1 GCF_020253645.1 Phenylobacterium sp. | reverse complement strand
CTGCCCATGAAGTCGGGCCAGCACTTCTTCTTCGATATCGGCAACGGCGATTCCCTCGCCTTCTTCTGGTTCCCCGACGCCCCGGCACAGACCCCGGGCGTGTCCTCGCCGCGCACCCTGCCCCACGAGGGAGGGCTGGTCACCGCCCACGGCTCGATGAACCACCTGGCCTTCACCGTGCCGGTCGAGAAGTTCGACGCCTATGTCGAACGGCTCAAGGCCAAGGGGATCGAGGTCTCGCCGGTCTTCAACCACGACAATTCGGCCTTCCAGATCAGCGCCGAGGTGACGGACGACGTCTTCGTCCGCTCGGTCTATTTCTTCGACCCTGACGGTGTCTGCCTGGAGTTCGCCGCCTGGACCCGGCCCATGGGCCCCGCGGACGTCGAGCACGAGGCGGCGACGGCGGACGGGGGCCGCAGTCAGGGTCTGGTGCTGGACGCCGCCGGCGCCCCCATCCAGACCGCCCGGACCGGGGGCTGAGGCTTTGCCTGTCCTGCGCCAGGTCCCGCGCGCCGAGGTCAGCTCTGACCTGATCCACCGCTATTACGACCTGCTGTTCGGCCCGGGCCGGGACCCGGTGGCCGAGCCGGGCACCGCCACCGGCACGCCCGGGGACTGGTGGACGGTCTTCGCCCTGGCGCCCGATATCTTCCGCCACGCGGTGGAGGGGTTCGGCGTCTACCGCCATCCTGACCGCAAGATCGACCCGGTCCTGCGCGAGCTGGGCCAGACCCGGGCGGGCTGGGCCCATGGCAGCCAGTTCGTCTTCTCCCAGCACTGCAAGTCCCTGCGGGGCCTCGGCGTGCCGGAGGACAAGATCGCCGCCATCCCCGCCTGGACCGTCTCTGATGTCTTTGATGCGCGCGAGCGGGCCGTGCTGGCCTACGCCGACTGCCTGACCACGGGTTCGGGGCGGACCCCGCCGGAGGTCTTCGAGGCCTTGCGCGCCTTCTGGGGCGACGAGGAGATCCTGGAGTTCACCTACATCACCGCCCTCTACGGCATGCACGCCATCATGACCCGGGCCCTGCGACTTGAGTTCGACGACCGGGACGATCCCATCGTCGAGGTCGCTGCGCCGGAGGGCTTCTCGGCGACGGATTTCCTGAGCGCGCGTCCGTTCCGTCGCTGAGCGGGAAGGCAAGGGCTTCCGGCCGTCCTGTGATGAAGCTACCCTGAAGCTCCGTCCCCTCGGGAGGGGCCAGCACGGAGAGGCGAGATGGCGGACAAAAAGGCAGTCGTGGCGGGCAAGGCCCCCATTCCGGTCGAGGTCGAGGCCGGCAAGGCCTATTTCTGGTGCACCTGCGGCCTGTCCAAGAACCAGCCCTTCTGCGACGGGGCCCACCTGCGCGAGGGCACGGACTTCCTGCCCCAGAAGTGGGAGGCCCCGGAAAGCCGCACGGTCTATTTCTGCGCCTGCAAGCAGACCGCCGGCGCCCCGCTCTGCGACGGGACGCACAACAAGCTCTAGGCGGCGGGCGTCAGCCCTTCCGGCCCAGGCCGAAAAGCTGGGCCAGAGCGGTGAGGAGGCCGACCCGGGGCGGTTTGGCCGGCGGCTCAAGCCACTCAAAGCCGGCGCCCAGGTCGGGGTCGTGGGTGTCCGCCAGACCGCGGAAGCCGGTGACCAGGGCGGCCGCCTCGATCGGGGCGTCAAAGACATAGTCGACCCCCGGTCCGTCCGGGTCCTGTTCCGCCTCCTGTCGCCGAAGCTCGGCGAGGATGGGCGCCAGGCCCGCCGGAGGCTCGCCTTCTTCGGAATAGCCCTCGTCGGCGTCGGAGGTGACCCGCCAGACGACCTGACCGTCCTTCAGGAGGACAGCGGTGCTGTGCATGACCACGTCGTCCACATAGACGTGAACAATCTCCCGCCCCTCGGCCAGAGCCGGCAGGTCCCGGTCGGCGTCGAAGATACGCCGCTGAATGACTAGAACATACCAACCGGTCTCGAAGGCCCGGCCGGCGTAATAGGCTCCGCTCCAGTCGCCGGTCTGGCCCGTATGGCCAACGCCCAGTTGTTCCAGCAGCGCCTCCGCGTCTGACGCCCGGACCGCCAGATAGTCTGCAACGACGCCCATACTCTACCTCCCTCTCGATCTGTTCTGCCTGTTCTGCGGACTTGATCCGTCCGTCTTCGCGCGCGGACGTGACGCCGTCATGGCGAGATTGGACGCGATTGCGGCGGTCGCCGCGCCCACGTCCTGCGGAAGAAAATGATCCAGCCGAAAACCGTCCGGGTCGAGAGAAAAAGCCTTGGTCTGGTTGTCGGACAGTCTCGCACTGGGTCCGAACTTGGCCTCCACATAGCGGCCGGACTGGGTCTGGTGATCGGGGATCGCCACCTTCCCGCCGCCGACGGGCACGCGGGGCTTGGCGCCTTCCCGGGGCGCGTCGCCCCGGAGATGCGAGCGTCCTTCGGACAGCCTCTCGCCCAGTTTTCCTTTCTCGGAGGGACGCAGACGGTTGACCCGGGTCGACACCAGAGGGGCGACCAGGCCGCTGGTCGCTCCGCTGAGCCCCGCCGACTGCAGGGCCTCGTCAACTGAAACAGGTCGCCCGCCAAGGAGATCCTGGGTCATGGATGTTGTTGCGCCGCCCAGAGCGGCGGACGCCTGCGGGCGACGGGAGGCGAGCAGGCCCAGGGTTCCCACCGCGCCACCCAGCGCCGCGCCCGCCGTGTCGGAGGCCGAACTCCCCCTTCCCAGGGCATGATCCATGACCACCTGACCAACTGCGCCATTCACCGCGCCGAGACCGGTCAGCCCGGCGACCTCCCGGCCCACGAGGCCCGCCGCCGCCTTCAGGCGGGGGACGTCGGCCAGGGCCGCCATTCGGACGCCTCCGGCAGCGACCCGGCCCAGGGCCAAGGGGGAGGCGACCAGCAGGCTGGCGCCGGTTCCCGCAACTCCGCCTGTCGCCCGGGCGTAGGGGTGCAGCCTCCAGTCCTCAGCATCCTGAGCCTGGGCAGAGGCCATCCCCTCCTCGTAGCCGCTCACGAAGTCGCGCCCCTGGATCATCCCGCCGGCGGCGGAGAGTCCCGCCCCCAGATGATCTCCCAGGCCAAAGGTGAAGGCGTCGCTGGCGCCCCGGGCCCCGGCGGCCAGGCTGGCGACCAGGGGCTGGGCGGGTTGTCCGGTGACCGTCGCCTTCGCCGGCTTGGGCTGAGGCGACGCGCGCTTCATGGGAATGGGGGGCTTCCGGCTGCGGGTTGGAGGGGAATGAGCCCCCCGTCGTTCCTGCATCAGCGCCTGGGCGCCCGCCAGGGCCACCGCCATGGGTGTCGTCATGGGCAGGGCGGCGCCGGTCCGGACTGCGGCCTTGAAGAGCTCATGCCCTGCGGCGCGGGCTTGCGGCCTGACCCGCGCGGCCACCGCCTCGCTGCGTTGACGCATCCAGTCGGTGATATCGTCGAGCGCATCTGATCGGCGGCGGTGAGGTCCGTTCGGCATCGTGGTCCTTTCGGTAGCGGGAGGTTGTGAGCGACAACCTTCTCCCGGACCTGTGGATTGAGCAAGAACAAAAGTAGAACATGTGTTGTGACGCATCGACCGATGGGGGAGTCCCTTGCCGCGGCGCCCTCAGGGCGATAGCCCTCACCCGACTGTTCTCCCCGGAGCCCCCCATGCGCGCCCTCATCCTCGCCGCCGGCCTGGTCCTGGCCGGACTACCCGCCGTCGCCGCCGACAAGCCGCCGCCGCCGGCTTCGGTCCTCTTCTGGTCGCAGGCTCAGAAAGAGGCGGGCTTCCCGAAGATGGAGGCCTATTTCCCGATGAGCACGGCGGCGCGGGGCGATCAGGTCCATGAACTCCCGGCGGGCGCGCCCCTTGCGGTGGCCCAGGTCGGTGGACGGACTTTCGACCTGGCGGAGTACATGTCGCGGGAAAAGACCGCCGGGATCCTCGTCCTTCAGGACGGCAAGGTGCGCCTGGAGCGTTACGGCCTGGGCTATGGCCCGGAGGGACGCTGGACGTCCTTCTCCGTGGCCAAGTCGGTCACCTCGACCCTGGTGGGAGCGGCGGTGAAGGACGGCTACATCAAGAGCCTGGACGACAAGGTCACGCGCTACATCCCCGGGCTGCGGGGCAGCGCCTATGACCAGGTCAACGTCCGACAGCTCCTGACCATGACCTCGGGGGTGAAGTGGAACGAGGACTATACGGATGCGAAGAGCGACGTGGCCTTGCTGTTCTCGACCCCGGCCGACCCGGGCCTCGACTCCACCGTCAGCTACATGCGCAGGCTGCCCCGCGAGGCCGCCCCGGGCGCAAAGTGGGTCTACAAGACCGGCGAGACCAACCTGATCGGCGTGCTGGTCACCTCCGCCACCGGCAAGTCCCTCTCGGCCTATCTCTCCGAGAAGATCTGGAAGCCCTACGGCATGGAGAAGGACGCCCTCTGGATGATTGACGAGCGGGGCCAGGAGGCGGGCGGCTGCTGCCTGTCCATGACCCTGCGCGACTATGGCCGGGTGGGCGAGTTTCTCCGCACCGGCGGGATCGGCGTCTCGGGCCCTGTGCTTCCCGAGGGCTGGATCGCCGACGCCACCCGCGCGCATGCGCCGACTGACGAGCGCTTTGGCTATGGCTATCAGTGGTGGACCGAGGCCAACGGGGTCTTCAACGGCCTGGGCATCTTCGGCCAGAGGCTGCACGTCGACCCCGCCCGGAAGCTGGTGGTGGTGATCTCCAGCGCCTGGCCCGAGGCGACCAACCCGGCCCGATCGGCCCGCCAGGACGCCCTCATCGCCGCCATCGCCGCGCAGCTGGACGCCGAGGCGAGGCCCTAGGGCGCCACGAGGCCGGAGCGCCCCCTTACCGGGCTTCGCCCGGAGCTCTTCCGCAGGAGAGCAATGACTCCCTAGTTCCTCCCTCCCCAGGGGGAGGTGGACCGCGAAGCGGGCCGGAGCGGGTCTGCAGAGGGGCCGTAGCGCCCCCTCAGTCGGCTTCCGCAGCACGCCGATCGGCTGCTGCACCCCCGGGAAAGCGCCTACCACGCCACGCTCCTCGCGAATCGGAGGCGTCACAGCTTCCTCCTCGGTCGCTATGCGGCCAAGCTCGCCCTGCTCGGTTGTGGCGCCGCCAGCGGCGCGGACGTCGTGCCCTCGATGATCGAGATCCGCCCAGGGGTCTTCCAGCATCCGGTCGTGCATCTCGACAGGGGCGGCGCCCGGCGGCAGGTCAGCATCACCCACAGCGAGCCGTGGGGCGCGGCGCTGGCCTTCCCCGAGGAGCATCCGATGGCGATCGATGTCGAGCGGGTTCAAGCCAGGGACGTCCTGGCGTCACTGTGCGTGCCCACGGCCCACGAGGGCCCGCGCCTGGCCGCGTGCGCCCTGGCGGAGCCGCAGCGCCACACCATCGCCTGGACGGCCAAGGAAGCGCTGTCGAAGGTGCTGAAGACCGGCCTGACCCTGGACTTCAAGATACTCGAGATCAGTGCGCTCCACCCTCACGCGCGACACCTGGAGTGCCTGTTCGCGAACTTCCCGCAATACCGGGCCGTGTCATGGCTGTTGCAAGATTTCGCCTGGTCGATCGTCCTGCCGAGAAAAAGCGACCTCGATGCGGACGCCGCCGTCGCGGCGCTATCGGCCGAGTTCGGGGTCTAGCAGCATGACGGTCGTTGTCGTGCCGCTGCACATGCAATCGATCCCCACGCGCAACTTCGTCCACATGGTCCACGGCGAGCGTCGAAGGGACGCGATCATCATCGACCCCGTGGGCGATCTGGACGCAGTGCTCGCCGACCTCCACCGCCGCGACCTGACGCTCCGGGGCATCCTGGTCACCCATACCCACGCCGACCACATCGGTCTGGTCGCCCCGCTCTCGGCCGGGAGCGACTGCCCGGTTTGGGTCTCCAGCCGGGAGGCCGACCGCCTTGATGTGCCGTCCCACCTCCTGCGGGTCCTGGATGGCGGGAACAGCTTCGAGCTCGCCGGTCTCCAGATCGAGCCGATCCCGACGCCCGGCCACACCCTGCGCAGTCTCTGGCACCGGATCGGCGAGAACCTGTTCACGGGCGACACCCTGTTCATCGAGGGGTGCGGAATATGCTCGGGCCCCAATTCCGATCCCGGTCTGCTCTTCGACAGCCTGTTGCGGCTCAGGGACGAGATCGCGCCGGAGACGCGGGTCTACCCCGGCCATCGCTATGTCTACCCAATCGGGCAGCCGTTCAGCTTCGTGCTCGAGCACAACATCTACATGCAGTTCGATCGGGCCCAACGGGCGCTGTTCATCGGGTTCAAAATGCGGCGTGGATAGACGAACCGGCTCGCCTTCGGCTGAGCGCCTCAGCTGCCGGTGGCCAGGATGGTCCTCAGGTTCCTGGCCTGGTAGATCTTCTGGCCATCGACAAGCACGGAGGCGTCGGCGATGCCCATCGTAAGCCGCTGATCGACTAGGCGCGTGATGTGAAGGTCATAGGTCACGAGCTTGGCCGACGGGAACACCGAGCCGTTGAACTTGATCTCGCCGCCGCGGGCCCGTCCGCGGCCCTTGTAGCCCTTCCACCCCAGGAAGAAGCCCAGCAGCTGCCAGAGCGCGTCCTCGCCGAGGCATCCGGGCATGACCGGATCGTTGTCGAAGTGGCAGGCGAAGAACCAGAGGTCGGGGGTGATGTCCTGCTCGGCCACGACCCGGCCCTTGCCGGCGTCGCCGCCGTCTTCCGTGATGCTGGTGATGCGATCGAACATGAGCATCGGGGGCAGCGGGAGCTTGGCGTTGCCGTCGCCGAACATGCGCCCCTTGGCGCAGTCGATGAGTTCGTCATAGCTGAAGGACGACTGCCTGGTCACTTTATCCGCACCCGATGGTGGCGGCCTCAGGGCCGCGAGTGGATTCGCATGCCGATCGTTCCAAGCACTTCCCAGCCCTAGTCTTGGACGATCAAGGGTGAAATTCTAAGCCACCCGAGGCGGGTTCGCCAAGCCGTGTATCCATCGCAGCGGCGCCGTCCGACCCTGGCGGCGGACCCCGTCAAATCTTCGTCGCCTGCCTGACGCCGGGGCAGGTCTTGCCCCCTCGGGCCGGCGCGGTAATCTTGGCCCAAATTAGCGCCGTATTCCCGGCGCCGACGGAGACTGGACCATGGCGGATTTCGGCGGCGACGTTGAACTCGAGGCCTTCCGGAAGGAAGCCCGCAGCTGGCTTGAAGCGAATTTCCCCGAGTCCCTGAAGGGTCAGGCCGGCGCGGCCCTGGCCTCAATGGAGGGACCCGGCCCCGAAGGCGACATGAAGCTCTGGAAGGAGCGCATGGCCGACAAGCGCTGGGGCGCCCCCACCTGGCCGGCGGAGTACGGCGGCGGCGGGCTCTCGCCTCAGCAGGGTCGCGTCCTGTCCCAGGAGATGGCGCGCATCGGCGCCTACAACCCGATGGTCTTCGGCATGGGGATCACCATGATCGGGCCGACCATCCTGGACTACGGCACCGAAGAGCAGAAGAAGACCCACATCCCGCCGATCGTGCGCGGCGAAGTTCAATTGTGCGTGGGCTATTCCGAACCCAACGCCGGCTCGGACCTGGCCTCCCTGCAGACCCGCTGCGAGGACAAGGGCGACCACTGGCTGATCAACGGCCAGAAGATCTGGACCAGCTACGCCAACAAGGCCGACTGGTGCTTCTGTCT
>NZ_JADCBG010000088.1 GCF_020253645.1 Phenylobacterium sp. | reverse complement strand
GTGCTCTTCCGATCTACAACTACCGATTTGGCGTCCGCAAGCGTCTGGGCGTGGACTACGAGGCGCTGCGCCAGATCAATCCACGGATCATTTCCTGCTCGGTCAACGCCTATGGCGATGCGGGTCCGCGGGCGCCCCTGCCGGGCTTTGACCCCCTGCTTCAGGCCGAGGGCGGCATGATGGCCGCCCAGGGCGGCGAGGCCGAACCCGTCCTGCACACCATCGCGGTCAACGATGTGGCCACCGCCGGCGTGGTCGCCTTCGGCATCATCTCGGCCCTCAACGCCCGCCGCCGGACAGGGGAGGGGCAGGAGGTCGTCACCAGCCTGCTGGCCCAGAGCCTGACCTTCCAGCTGGGAGAGGTGGTCGAATATCCCGGCCGGCCGCCAGCGCCCTCGGGCGGAGTTGACTGCCTCGGGCTCAGCCCGGTTCAACGTTACTATGAGTGCCAGGACGGATGGCTCGCAGTGGCCGCCGAGACGATCGCCGAGGCGGACGCTCTCCTGACGGTGCTGGGGACGCCGGCGGACCCCGGCGAGGCCCTCTCCGCACCCCCAGGGGGGGCGCTGGCCGAACGCGTGGCGGAACGCCTCGCCGGACAGTCGAGGGACCAGGTCCTCGCCCTGCTGACGACCGCCGGAGTACCCTGCGCCCCGTGCGTGAGAGGCTACGAGGCCTACGAGGACGCCTGGCTGGCGGAGAACCGGGTCTTCGAGGCCTGGCGGCACCGTCGTCTCGGCGAGGCGGTCGGGGTCCGCAGCTATGCGGACTTCTCGCGCACCCCCGGCGGCTTCCGCTTCCCGGTTCCCGACGCCGGCGAGCATACGCGGGAGGTTCTGGCCGAGTTCGGTCTATCGCCGGACCGCATCGAGTCCCTGCTGGCGGCCGGTGCGGTCTTCGAGCCGGCCGCCGCGCGGAGCCACCTGCGCGATGGCGGCGCGGCCCTGTTCACCCAGTGACCCGGGGTCAAGGATGACGCGGGCGCCCCGCCGGTGTATGCCTCCCGCATGATCGGAAGACTGAACCATGTGGGGGTCGCCACACCCTCGATCGCCGAGTCCGTGAAGCTTTACCGCGACGTGCTCGGCGCTACGCAGATTTCGGCGGTCAAGGCCATGCCGGAGCAGGGGGTCAATGTCTGTTTCGTCGACCTGCCCAACAGCCAGATCGAACTGATCGAGCCCCTCGGGGAGGCCTCGCCGCTGCACGGCTTCCTGGCCAGGAACCCTTCCGGCGGCCAGCACCACGTCTGCTTCGAGGTGGAGGATATCCTCGCCGCCCGCGATGACATGGCCGCCAAGGGCGCAACCGTCCTGAACAATGGCGTGCCCAGGATTGGCGCCCATGGCACGCCAGTGATCTTCGTCCACCCCCGGAACATGGGCGGCGTTCTGGTCGAACTGATGGAAACCCCCAGGGACGCACACACATGAACCCCATCACGGCCATCGCCATCTATCTGACGATATGGTGGACAGTGCTGTTCGCTGTTCTTCCCCTGGGGTCGAAGTCCCACGCCGAGGCGGGAATCAAGCCGCCGGCCGGGGGCGATCCGGCCTCACCGGTCAATCCGCGCCTCAAGGAGAAGTTTCTCCTGACGACGGTGATCTCTGCAGTCATCTTCGCGATCTTCTTCCTGCTCTTCTATTTCGAGGTGATCTCGTTCTCCCCGGTTCGCCGCTCTGGCTGAGGCGGCTTCACGCCTAGCGTAAGGGCGCCCTTGAAGCCGGATCGCCCAGGAAACCGGCGCCCACCGGGCCGGCAGTGTCCGATAGCCGCGCGGAGGGTGACGCACAGCGCAAGGCGCGCCTAATCACCCCTGCCGGCTGCGGCCGGAGCGTTCCCCGAGATGGAGAAGGCCGCCCAGCTCCCGGGCGGCCTTCTTTTCGCCTGCGAACCGGGGCATAGCGAGGGCGAGCCCAATCTTGCCGAGCCCATGACCGAGTTCCCTCCCGACGCGCCGTCTCTCCTGCGCCCAGCCGGCCCCTTCAGCCGGTGGGAGCGAATGGTCGCCGGCCGGTATCTGCGGTCCCGCCGCCGGGAGGGCGGCGTCGCCCTGATCGGCGTGATCGCGTACGTCGGGATCGCGCTCGCAGTGGCGGTCCTGATCATCGTGATGAGCGTGATGAACGGGTTCAGGGCCGAACTCCTGTCCCGGATCCTGGGCTTCAACGGCCATGTCTTCGTCACAGCGACATCGGCCGACGGTGTCGACCCCGCGGCCCTCGCCCAGAGGCTGGCCCGCCTGCCGGGGGTGGTCCAGGCCTCTCCTGTCATTGAGGGACAGGTGATGGCGGTCGGCGACGGGCAGGTCTCCGGCGCCATCGTCCGGGGTGTCTCACGTGCGGATCTGCTGGCGACGCGACTCGTCGCCGACAACATTTCGCCGGGCGGGCTCGAAGGATGGGGCGAAGGCGAATTCGGCGGGGACAGGGTGCTGGTGGGCGATCGCCTCGCCGCCGCCCTTGGTCTGCGGTCCGGCGACCCCATCACCCTGATCTCGCCCTCCGGGGCGGCCACCGCCTTCGGGGATGCGCCGCAACGCAAGACCTACATTGTCGGCGGTCTCTTTACCGTCGGCATGAGCGAGTATGACCAGACCTTCCTTTATATGCCCATCGAGCAGGCCGAGCTCTTCTTTGGTCGTGAGGGCGCCCCGGACTTCATCGAGATCAGGATCGATGAGCCCGACCGCGCCGCCGAGGTGAAGGCGCAGGTGGCGTCGCTGGCGGGTCCTGCAGCCTCCGTCTCCGACTGGACCGAGCGCAACGCCGCCTTCTGGGGGGCGCTGAAGGTCGAACGAAATGTCATGCGGCTGATCCTGATGATGCTTGTGGTCATCGCCGCCGCAAACATCATCTCGGGCCTCATCATGCTGGTGAAGAACAAGGGCCGGGACATCGCCATCCTTCGCACCATGGGGGCGGGCCAGGGCGCCATCCTGCGTATCTTCTTCATGGCGGGGGCGGCGGTCGGGGTCGCCGGCGCTCTGACCGGCCTGCTGATTGGGGTCGTCTTCTGCACCTATATCGGTCCGATCCAGCAGGCGGTGGAGTGGCTGACCGGCGCCCGGGTCTTCGCCTCCGACGTCTACTACCTCTCCCGGATTCCGGCCCGTATCGACTGGGCCGAGGTCATGCTCATCCTCGGCTGGTCGCTGGGCGCGGCCTTCCTGGCGACCCTGCCTCCGGCATGGCGCGCCAGCCGCCTCGATCCTGTGGAGGCCCTCCGTTATGAGTGAGGCTCCGGTCCTGTCCCTGAGGGATCTCCACAGGACCTACCGTTCGGGCGACCGGCTTCTGCACGTGCTCGACGGCGTGGAGCTGGATCTGGACGCCGGCGAGATCGTCGGTCTGGTCGGGCCCTCCGGCTCAGGCAAGTCGTCGCTTCTGCACGCCGCGGGTCTTCTTGAGCGGCCGACCTCCGGCCGGGTCATCGTCGAGGGCCGTGACTGCACCGACTTGTCCGAGGCGCAAAGAACGCGCATGCGGCTTTCCGCGATCGGTTTCGTCTATCAGGCCCATCACCTCTCTCCGGAGTTCACGGCGGCCGAGAATGTCATGTTGCCGCAACTGATGGCGGGGCGCACCCCCGCTGCAGCCCGTGAACGCGCCACCGCCCTGCTGGCTGAGCTTGGCCTCGCCGACCGGACCGAGCATCAGCCCGCCCAGCTGTCCGGCGGTGAGCAGCAGAGGGTGGCGGTCGCCCGTGCGCTCGCCAACCGGCCGCGGATCCTTCTTGCAGACGAGCCGACGGGAAATCTCGATCCTGACACCTCGGCCTCTGTCTTCGACAGTCTCAGAAGGGTCGTCCGGGGGCAGGGGACGGCGGCGCTCATCGCGACGCACAACCTCGAGCTCGCAGGTCGGATGGACCGGATCCTTACCCTTCGCCAGGGCCGCATCGTTCCCGCCTGAGTCCGACCCCTTGAAATGAGAACAAAAGAGGAATAGGAACATTCCACGAACACGGTTGGAGATTGAGACATGGCTCGACTTGCACGGGAATCACTGGCCTTTCTGTCGGTAGCCGGCTTTGTGTGGACAGTGTGTCAGATCGCCGTCCTGGCGGCATGACAGGTGAGACGTCCCGAAAGGGCTTCGGACCGCGAGGCGCAGCCTGGCCCGGCGGGTGCAGGCGGTCTTCCGGGCGGGACCGGGGTCTCCCAGGGACACAGGAGGGTGGGGCGGACGCATGTCGATGAAGGACGGGTTTATCCATCTGCGCGTTCGCTCGGCCTACTCATTGCTCGAAGGGGCGGTCCGCGCGGATGCGCTGGGTCAGCTCGCCCTCGGCCAAGGCATGCCGGCAGTGGCCATCGCCGACCGGGCCAACTTGTTCGGCGCCCTGGAGTTCTCTGTCATCGCCAAGGACGCCGGGGTCCAGCCCATCATCGGCTGCGCCCTGCCGGTCACCGGGATCGGCGGCCGGCCTCCTGAGCGCTGGGCGCGCACCCCCACAATCGTGCTGCTGGCCCAGTCCGAGGCGGGCTATCTCAATCTCTCCACCCTGTCCTCCATGGCCTATCTCGAAGCGGATGGCGTCGAGGAGCCTTCCGTGCCCTGGTCGGCGGTGGCGGCCCGGGCCGAGGGGCTGATCCTGCTCTCCGGGGGCGCCGACGGTCCCATAGATCCCCTGTTCGCCGCAGGGCGGACAGCAGACGGCGAGGCCGCGCTGGCGGCGATGGCGGAGGCCTTCGGCGACCGCTTCTACATTGAACTCCAGAGGCATGGCCTCGCCAGTCAGGCGGCGGCGGAGCCGGCGCTGGTGGCCTACGCCTATGCCCATGACCTGCCGCTGGTGGCGACAAACGACGTCTACTTTCCCACCGCCGACCTCTACACGGCCCACGAGGCGCTTCTCTGCATTGCGGACGGCGCCTTCATCGGTCAGGACGAACGCCGTCGGGTGACGCCGGAGCACTGGTTCAAGCCGGCGGCGGACATGCGCGCCCTGTTCGCGGATCTTCCCGAGGCCTGCGACAACACGATCGACATCGCCCGGCGTTGCGCCTTCATGGTCAAGAAGCGCGACCCCATCCTGCCGCGATTTTCCACGACGGAGGGCCGGACCGAAGAAGAGGAACTCGCCAGTCAGGCCCGGGAGGGCCTGCGCGCGCGCCTCGCCGTGCATCCGCCTGCAGTCCCGCTTGAGGCCTACGAGGCCCGGCTGGAGCAGGAAATCGCGGTCATCCAGAAGATGGGCTTCTCCGGCTACTTCCTGATCGTCTCGGACTTCATGAAGTGGGCGGTGTCGCAGGGCATTCCCGTCGGGCCGGGCCGCGGCTCGGGCGCCAGCTCCCTCGTGGCCTGGTCCCTGCTGAT
>NZ_JADCBG010000087.1 GCF_020253645.1 Phenylobacterium sp. | reverse complement strand
CTTCTTCGAGGCCGACTACACCAGCCTCAACCGGTTCCTGGCCGCCCGCAGCGGCCAGCGGGCCGTCGTCAGCCTGAACGAGCGCGCCCACCTGCTGGACGACGTCCGGCGGCCGGCCTGACCTGCGGCGAGGTCAGGCCATCCCGGATCCCTTGGGCTCGGCCTCCCAGCCGAAGACCTCCTCGACATCGACGCCGAAGACCCGGGAGATCCGGAAGGCGCTTTCCAGGGAGGGGGAGTAACGTCCCTGCTCGATCGCAATGACCGTTTGGCGGGTCACGCCGATGGCGTCCGCCAGCGCCGACTGGCTCATGTTCCCGGAGGCCTCCCTGAGGGCCTTGACCCGGTTGGTGATCGGCGGCGGCCTTGCCATGGAACTTCACCCTAGCGCCGAAAGAGCACGACCTGGGCGCCGTACTCGATCAGCCCGGAGACGAACAGGCCCAGCACGATCACGTTGAACATGACGTCGCCATCCGCGTGGACGACGTAGTGCCCCAGCGCCGGAAGCACCGCCGCCAGGAACACCAGCCCAGCCCAATGACCGGCGCGGGCGATGATCAGGCGCTCGCGTTCGTCCGGCGGCGCATCCGCCTTCTTCGGGAAGAAGATGGCCAGGACGACCTCAAGGATGATGACGCTCGCAACGACCGCCGGCGCAGAGGCCACGACGGACGGCTGGGGAGGCGCGTCGAACCCGGCGCGCAGGATGGAGACCAGGCAACCGGCGCCCAGGACGCCGAACACCAGAACCATGACCCAGGCGGAGATTTCACGGACAGACATCTCGGGGCTCCTCATCTGGAGCAGAGGATAGTCGAAGATTTTTGACATGTCAAAAATTCTCGACACTTTGGGCGCGATGGGCTGTCGGAGCGAACTGGCTCAGCGACGGAAGCCCAGGACGTCCTGCATGTCGTAGGCGCCAGGCTCGCGCGAGACCACCCAGCGGGCGGCGGCCAGGGCGCCCCGGGCGAAAAGTCCCCGGTCCCGGGCCGAGTGGCTGAGGGTCAGGATCTCGTCCTCGCCGGCGAAGAGGACCGAGTGCTCGCCGATCACCCCACCGCCGCGCACGACGGAAAAGCCGATGGCGCCTTCAGGGCGCGCCCCGGTGATCCCGTCCCGGGCGCGGATCGAGGCCCGGTCCAGGTCTACCCCGCGCCCCCGCGCCGCGGCCTCGCCCAGCATGAGGGCCGTACCTGAGGGGGCGTCAACCTTGCGGCGGTGGTGAGCCTCGAAGACTTCAATGTCGAACTCGGCGGGCGAGAGGGCGGCGGCGGCCAGCTCGACCAGCCCCATGAGCATGTTCACCCCAAGGGAGAAGTTCCCGGCCCTGACAATGGGAATGCGCAGGGCCGCCTCAGCCAGGGCGTCGATCTCGCCCGGCGAGAAGCCCGTGGAGCCGATCACCAGGGCCGGGCGACCGAGGGTCGCCGCCTCCCCGGCCAGGGCGACGGAGGCCGCCGGCGTCGAGAAGTCGACCACCACATCGGCGCCTTCGAGCGCCGAGGCCCAGTCCGTCAGGATCGGATCCACCGCATCAGGGCGGTCGAACCGGCCGGCGAGGATAAGATCAGGCGACGCCTCCACGGCTTCGGCCACGGCGAGCCCCATACGGCCGAGGGCGCCCGAGATGGCGATGCGGATGGGTGGGGTCACGGGGGCCTCCGGGGTTCTGGCGGACCCCCTTGTCCCGCGACGGGGTCCCGTGGGTCAATGCCCTGTGGGTCCTGCGAGGTTGTCCGGCCCGCAGCCGGCCTGTAGGTTGCCGGCCTTTCGGGGCCTGTCCGGCCCGAACCCAAGGAAACGCCGCCCCGATGAGCGACGCCAGGAAGCGCACCTTCACCGACGAGGAAGCCCTCAGCTTCCATCAGTTCCCGACACCCGGGAAGCTGGCCATCACGCCGACCAAGCCCATGGCGACCCAGCGAGACCTGAGCCTCGCCTACTCGCCAGGGGTGGCCGTGCCGGTGCTGCGCATCGCCGAGGATCCCGAGACCGCCTACGACTACACCTCCAAGGGCAACCTGGTGGCGGTGATCTCGAACGGCACCGCCATCCTGGGCCTGGGCAACCTGGGGGCCCTCGCCTCCAAGCCGGTGATGGAGGGCAAGAGCGTCCTCTTCAAGCGCTTCGCCGACGTCGATTCCATCGATATCGAGGTGACGGCCACCGACCCGGACGAGGTCATCACGGTGGTGAAGAACATCGGCGTGACCTTCGGGGGGATAAACCTGGAGGACATCAGGAGCCCGGAGTGTTTCCGGATCGAGACCGAGCTTCAGGAACTGCTCGACATTCCGGTCTTTCACGATGACCAGCACGGCACGGCGATCATCTCGGCCGCAGGGCTGATCAACGCCTGCAAGATCACCGGCCGGGAGCTGAGGGACGTCAAGCTGGTGCTTTGCGGCGCGGGGGCGGCGGGCATCGCCTCGCTCGAGCTCATCAAGGCCATGGGCGTGCGCGCCGAGAATTGCATCGCCGTGGATAACACCGGCGTCATCTACCGGGGCCGCACGGCCGGGATGAACCAGTGGAAATCGGCCCACGCGGTGGAAACCGACGCCCGGACCCTGGCCGACGCCATGAAGGGGGCCGACGCCTTCTTCGGCCTGTCGGTCAAGGGCGCCCTGACGCCGGAGATGGTCGCCTCGATGGCGCCCAACCCGATCATCTTCGCCATGGCCAACCCGGACCCTGAGATCACGCCCGAGGAGGTCGCCGCCGTGCGCAGCGACGCCATCGTCGCCACCGGCCGCAGCGACTATCCGAACCAGGTGAACAACGTTCTCGGCTTCCCCTACATCTTCCGCGGCGCCCTCGACGTGCGCGCCCGGCGGGTGAACATGGAGATGAAGGTCGCCTGCGCCAACGCCCTGGCCCAGCTGGCCCGCGAGGACGTGCCGGACGAGGTGGCCGCCGCCTACCACGGCAAGCAGCTGAAGTTCGGGCCGGAGTACATCATCCCCTCGCCCTTCGATCCGCGGCTGATCTCCTACATCCCGCCCTTCGTGGCCCAGGCGGCCATGGACTCGGGCGTCGCCCGCACCCCGATCGCCGACATGGACGCCTACCGGGCCTCCCTGGCCCAGCGCCTCGACCCCACGGCCGGCTTCCTGCAGAAGATCCAGGGCGTGGTGCTGAAGTCGCCCGAGAAGCGCATCGTCTTCGCCGAGGGCGAGGAGCCCAGCGTCATCCGCGCCGCCTTCGCCTTCCAGAACGCCGGCCTGGGCCGCGCCATACTGGTGGGCCGCGAGGACCTGGTGGAGGAGAACATGCGCCTTGCGGGGCTCGACCCCGCCGAGGCGGACCTTCAGGTCGTCAACGCCCGCCTGTCGGAGCACAATCCGGAGTTCGTGGACTTCCTCTACGGCCGGCTGGCCCGGCAGGGCTACCTGAAGCGGGACGTCCTGCGGCTGATCAACCAGGATCGGAACTCCTTCGCCGCCTCCATGGTCGCCCTCGGATATGCCGACGGCATGGTCACCGGCGTGACGCGCTCCTACGACCAGGCCCTCGAGGAGGTGCTGCGCGTCATCGATCCGTCCCCGGACGGCCGGGTCATCGGCATGAGCGTGCTCCTGGCCAAGGGGCGGACCCTGTTCATCGCCGACACCAACATCACCGAGATGCCGGACGCCGACGAGCTGGTCGAGATCGCCTGCGAGGCGGCGCGAGCCGTTCAGACCCTCGGCTACCGGCCGCGCATCGCCTTCCTGTCCTACTCCACCTTCGGCAACCCCATGGGCCAGAGGTCCGAGAAGGTCCGCGAGGCGGTGGCCATGCTGGACGAGATGGACGTCGACTTCGAATATGAGGGCGAGCTGCCCCCGGACCTGGCCCTGGACACCTCCAAGTGGGCGAACTACCCCTTCATGCGCCTCAGCGGCCCGGCCAATGTCCTGATCATGCCGGCCATTCACTCGGCGGCCATCTCGACACTTCTGGTCCAGGAGCTGGGCGGAGCCACCGTGATCGGGCCCCTGCTCCTTGGCCTGCAGAAGTCCGTCCAGATCACGCCCCTGGGCGCCTCGGTGTCCAAAATCCTGCAGATGGCGACCCTGGCCGCCTATGAGCAGGACGTGGTGGACGACCAGGCCTGATCAGGCCGCGTCGGCAGGCGCCGGGCGGGAGGGCTCTCCGGGCTGGCCGTCCTCCGACAGGAGGATGGCGACCCACCGGGACCCGCGGAACTGGGCGCAGATCACCATCACGATCACGGTGAGCGGAGTCGACAGGAACATGCCGACCACGCCCCAGAGCCAGCCCCAGAAGGCCAGGGACAATAGCACCACAAGGGGGTCGATATTGAGGCTGCGCCCCTGCATGCGCGGGACGACGATGTTGCCGACGACCAGATGCAGGCCCTGCAGGACGACGTAGAGGAAGACCGCCTGCCAGTGGCTCTCGAACTGCAGGAGGGCGAAGACCGGCGCAGCGACCACACCAAGTGCGGCGCCGAGTATGGGGATATAGCAGGCCAGGAAGATCAGGATGGCGAGGAAGGTCGCCCCGTCGAGCCCCACCGCCGCCATGGCCGCCCAGGAGGTCGCGGCGATGATCAGCCCGGTGACGGTCTGGACCCACAGGTACTGCTCCACCGAAGTGATGATGGCGCGATAGGCCGTCGCCACCGCCCGCCTCTCCTCGCGGATGTCCGACAGGTTCAGGACCTTTCGCTCCAGGCTCCGCCGCGAGGCGAGGATGAAGCCAAGGTAGACCAGGATCAGCAGGGTGTCGGCGGCCATGCTCTGGACCACGCCGGCGGCGCTGGCGAGGAAGCGGCCGGGGTCCAGCCGCAGGAGGATCTCGTCCAGGGTCGGCGCGGCGGCGATCGGCGCCGCCGCGGCGAGCTCGGCGACCAGGGCGTTGAGCCTGGGACCATAGCTCATGAGCTTGGCGGCGAAGGCCGAGGCGTTGTCGATGGTCAGCACCAGGAGCCCGGCGAAGAGGAGACCGGTCAGGGCGAGGGCGACCGGCATCCCCAGCCGGCGTCGGCCCGGCAGGACGCCGCCCAGACCCCGCTCCAGCGAACTGGCGAAGCTCTCCAGCACCACCGCCAGGAAGAGGGCCATGGCCAGGGGCGCCAGGACCCCGGTCAGCGCCTTGGCTGCAGCTGCGCCGGCGATGACGGCGAGGACCACGAGGCAGGCGCGCTCGAGGACGCGCCCGGGCGCGGGCGGCGGGGGTGGGATGACTTCGGCTTCGACGCGGCTCATGTCCCCCATCCTGCCATGGCGGACCGGCTTGGCGAAGACCTGGCTGAAGGCCATACAGGATCGGACGCGGCCGCCGGCGCCGCCGCACCGCTTCAGGGGGCAGACATGACGCAGACCGCGCAGGCCGGCGATATCCTCATCGGCGGATCAGCCCAGCCCCAGAGGCTCCGCCTGGACCGCGCCAACCGGCACGGGCTCGTGGCTGGAGCCACCGGGACAGGCAAGACCGTCACCCTGCAGATCCTCGCCCAAAGGCTCTCGGACGCCGGAGTCCCGGTCTTCGCCGCGGACGTGAAAGGCGACCTCAGCGGTGTCGCAGACCCCGGGGAGCCTGGGACCCCTGAGCCCGGCGGGACGGGCCGTCGTCCTGGGCGGCATGCGTCGTCGCTGACGGCCGCCGCCCACGAAAAAGGGGCCGGCCCCGAAAGGACCGGCCCCTCCTGTCAGATGGATTCGCGGTCTAGCGCGGCGCCATGCGGATGGAGCCGTCGAGACGCACGTCCTCGCCGTTGAAGTAGCCGTTGGTGATCATGGTCAGGGCCAGCTGGGCGTATTCCTCGGGATGGCCGAGACGCTTGGGGAAGGGCACCGAGGCGGCCAGGGCTTCCTTCACCTGGGGCGGGGCGCCATTCATCAGGGGCGTGGCGAAGATGCCCGGCAGGATGGTGTTCACCCGGATGCCGTCGCCGGCCAGGTCGCGGGCGATGGGCAGGGTCATGCCGACCACGCCGCCCTTGGAGGCCGAATAGGCCGCCTGGCCCATCTGGCCGTCCTCGGCCGCCACCGAGGCGGTGTTGACGATGGCGCCGCGCTCGCCGTCCTCGAGGGGCTCAAGGTCCAGCATGCCCTTCGCCGACTTGGCGATGCAGCGGAAGGTGCCGACCAGGTTGATCTGGATGATCAGGTTGAAGGCGTCGAGGGGGAAGTGCTTGGTCTCTCCGGTCTGCTTGTCGCGGCTGGCGGTCTTGGCGGCGTTGCCGGTGCCGGCGCAGTTCACGAGGATCCGCTCCTGGCCGTGCGCGGCGCGGGCCTTCTCGAAGGCCGCGTCGACGTCGGCGTCGGAGGTGACGTTGCATTTGCAGAACACGCCGCCCACTTCTTTGGCGACCTGTTCGCCCTTCGCCTCGTTCATGTCGAAGATGGCGACCTTGACGCCGTGCGCGGCCAGGGCGCGGACGGTGGCCTCTCCGAGACCGGAGGCGCCGCCCGTCACGACAGCGGCGATGGAGGAATCGAGTTTCATGGACGCTGAGCTCCCGTGCTCGTCTGGAGAAAAACCTGTAGTCTTGCCTTTAGCCCGATGAACGCCGACTCAAAAGCATCACGCGACGTCAATCCCGGGGGAATCGACCCGGACTCCCCGATCGCCCCCGAACGCGCGCTTGTTCCCGCGGTCGCGCGTCTGAATGCGCGGCGGGTCGAGGAGGGGTTCTGGCCTAAGATGCGACGGGTCGCCACCCGGATTCCCTTCGCCGTCGACGCCCTTGCGGTCTGGCGCTGCGCCCGCGACCCGGCCACCCCAAGGACGGCGAAGGCCATGATGCTGGCGGCCCTCGCCTATTTCGTCCTTCCGACGGACGCCCTGCCGGACATCCTGGCCGCCGTAGGCTTCACGGACGACGCCGCCGTCTTCGCCGCCCTGCTGGCCGTGATCGGTCGGCACCTGAAGCCCGAGCACCGGGCGGCGGCCGAGGCCGACCTGAAGCGGCTGCGCGGCGAGGACTAGGACGAATCGACATTCAGCGCATCCAGAGTATCGAGGCGGCGATGTGGATGAAGGCGAGGTAGTGGCGTGCCAGCCTGTCGAACCGGGTGGCGAAGCGGCGGAAGTGCTTGAGCTTGTTGAAGCAACGCTCGACCCGATTGCGGAGCCTGTAGACCAGCGGATCGTGCGGGATCGGGACCTTTCGTGAGCGGGTCGAAGGGATGACGGCCTCGGCTCCGATCTGGTCCAGGTGACGGCGAAGGCTGTTGGCGTCATAGGCGCGGTCGGCGAGCACGGCGGCGGGCCGCTGGCCTTCCAGAAGCGCCGGAACGGCGAGGATGTCATGGCTCTGGCCCGGAGCGATCAGGAAGCGGACGGGCCGGCCGAGCGTGTCGCAGGCCATGTGGACCTTGGTCGTCAGTCCACCTCTGGAACGCCCCACAGCCGGGTCGAGGCCCCCTTTTTTCGGCCGCTGCCCCGGCCGGTCGTCGCCTGCTGGTGAGCCCGCACAAGGGTCGAGTCCAGCATCAGATACTGGTTGTCCCGATCCTTGATCAGATCGTCGAACACCTTCTCCCAGACCCCCGCCGCCGCCCACCGGCTGAAGCGCTTGTGCGCCGTCTTCCACTTGCCGTAGCGCTCGGGGAGGTCCTGCCAATGAGCGCCGGACCGCAGCACCCAGAGCACCCCGTTTACAAACAGCCGATTGTCGGACCCCGTCCGACCGGGATCCGACGCCTTGCCCGGCAGCAAAGGCGCGATACGAGCCCACTGCGCCTCGTCCAGTTCATAACGCTTCACGCCCATCGCAGACCTCCGCCAAAGCGGAGACCTATGAATCACGCATCAGGCCGCGCGTGAATCCCTGAATGTCGATTGGACCTAGCTCTCGGCCGCCCTGCGCGAGGCCGCATGTTCGCGCCAGGTGATGAACAGGGTGGAGGCCACGACCACGGAAGCGCCGACGAGGGTCCAGACGGTGGGGACCTCTGCGAAGAGCAGGAAGCCGACGGCGGCGGCGAAGACCAGGCGGATGTAGTCCACCGGCGCCATGGCGGCGGCGTCGCCGGCCGCCATTCCGCGGATGTAGAAGGCCTGGGTCGCCGTGCCCATGACGCCCATGAGGGAGAGAAGGGCGAGATCCGTCGGGGTCGGCCAGGCCCACGAGATGAGGGCGCCGGGAACCGAGAAGACCAGACCCAGGGTGGCCGCCCAGACCAGAAGCACTGTCGGCGCATGGTCGCGGGTCAGGACCTTCATTCCCGTCACCGTCAGGGCGAAGAGGAAGGAGGAGGCCAGCATGGCCAGGGCCGGGAGCCCAAGGGCGAACTCCCCGCCCGCTCCGGGTCGGACCATGATCAGGACGCCGGCGAATCCCGCCAGGGCGGCGAAGATCCTGAGCGAGCCGATCCGCTCTCCCACCACGAAGGCGGCCAGGGGCACCAGCCAGAGGCTACGGGTGAAGGACAGGGCGTTGGCGTCCGCCAGGGGCATGTTCTGGAAGGCGTAGAAGGACAGCATCGTGCCCAGCGTCCCCGCCGCGGCCCGGAAGATCAGCAGGCCCGGACGGCTGGTGGCGAAGGCCGCCGACCGGTGACGAAGGATGATCGGCAGCAGGATCAGGAAACCGGCCGCCTGACGGTAGAAGGTCTGGAGTCCCGCCGAGTATCCCTCGCCGAGAAACTTGATCAGGGTCGTCATGACCGTGAAGGCCAGGGCCGACGCGGTCATCCACAGGGCGCCGCGGACGTTGGGCGACAGGTCCGAAAAGACGCGGAAGAGGCGGTTCAAGTCTGCCCGGGACCGGCCGCCATCTGCATGAAGGACTCCCCGAAGATGGCCGCGAAGGGCGAGCCGGCCTCAGGGTCCCAGCTGTGCCGCGAGCCCACCGTGATGCCGCCGTCCACCACCAGGTGGGTCCCGGTGACGAAGGCCGAGGCGTCGGAGGCCAGGTAGAGAGCCGCTTGGGCGATGTCCAGGGGCAGGCCCGGCTTCTTCACCGGCTGGGCGATCTGAGCGTTCTGGGCGACCAGGGCGGCCATCTGGTCGGCGGCGTCCCGGGTCATGCCGAGCGTGGCGCCGAAGATGGAGGTGGCGATCAGGCCGGGGCAGATGGCGTTGACCCGGATGCCCTGGGGCGACAGCTGGGCGGCGGCGCAGCGGCTCATGTGCACCACGCCAGCCTTGGCGGTGGAATAGGCGATCGGGCCCCAGCCGGCCTGCAGGCCTGCGATGGAGGCGGTGTTGATGATCGAGCCGCCGCCGCGCTTCAGCATGGCGGGAACCGCGTGCTTCATGCCCAGGGCCGGACCGCGGACCAGGATGTCGAAGATCCAGTTCCAGCCGTCCGCGGTGACCTCGGTGATGGTCCCCATGCGGTCGGAGATGCCGGCGTTGTTGAACTGGATGTCGAGCCCCCCGAAGGCGCTCTCGGCCAGGGCCACGGCGGCGACGATCTCCGCCTCGGAGGTGACGTCGCAGCGGACATAGCGCACGGCGTCCGGGAACCGGCGCTCCAGCATGGCGCCCTTCTCGTCCTGGACGTCGGCGGCGATCACCCTCGCCCCCTCCGAAACGAAGAGCTCCAGGGTCCCCAGGCCGATGCCGGAGGCCGCCCCCGTGATCATCGCCACCTTGCCGTCAAGCCGTCCGGCCATGTTCGTTCTCCTGCCCGCTTCCCGTCAGTCGCCGAGGGTGACGACGACCTTGCCCATAGCCTTGCGGCTGCCCAGATGGGCGATGGCGTCCGCCGCCTTCTCGAAGGGGAAGCGCTCGGAGACATAGGGGCGGATCTTGCCCTGGGCGTAGAGGTCGATCAGCTCCAGGTTGGCCTTCTGGAACAGGTCGGGATTGCGCGCCGTCCAATTTCCCCAGATGACGCCGACGATGTCGCAGCCCTTCAGCAAGGGCAGGTTGAGCGGGATCTTCGGGATCTCGCCCGCTGCGAAGCCGATGACCAGGTAGCGGCCTTCCCAGGCGATGGAGCGCAGGGCCGGCTCGGCGTAGTCACCGCCGATGGCGTCATAGATGACGTCCGCGCCCTTCTCGCCGCAGGCCTCCTTGAAAAGCTGGGCCAACTGCTTCTGTCCGTCCCGGTCGAAGGGTCCGCGGCCATAGACCACGCCGGATTCCGCGCCGTGGCGGATGGCGAGGTCGACCTTTTCCTGGCTGGAGCAGGCGGCGATGACCCGGGCGCCCATGGCCCTGCCCAGCTCGACGGCCGCCAGGCCGACGCCGCCGGCGGCGCCGAGGACCAGCATGGTCTCGCCGGCCTTGAGCTGACCCCGGTCCTTCAGGGCGTGGTAGGAGGTCCCGTAGGTCAGGATGAAGGCGGCGGCCTCGTCGTAGGGCATGGAGTCCGGGATGGGGGTCAGCCGCCCGGCGGGGGCGACGATCTCCTCGACCAGGCCGCCGTGGCCGATCTGGGCCAGGACCCGGTCGCCGACCTTCACCTCGGTGACGCCCTCGGCGATCTCGGTGACGATGCCCGACACCTCGCCGCCCGGCGCGAAGGGGCGCGGCGGCCTGGACTGGTACTTGTCCTCGATGATCAGGACGTCAGGGAAGTTGATGCCGACGGCCTTGACCTTGACCCGGGCCCAGCCGGGCCGCAGCTCTGGGGCCGGGATGTCCTCGATCACCAGGGTTTCGGGGCCGCCGACAACCTTGCTCAGGACCGCTTTCATGTCTCTCTCCCCATTCTTGGCGCGCGTGGCGATTGGCCGCGCACGCTAGCCCAGCCGTCCGGCGCGCGGAAGCCGTCGGGGTCAAGAATCGGCGGATTTGGCGGGCGCCCCGGCCTCGCCTATATTCCGCCCTCCCGCCGCAGAGGCTTCCGTGACCATCACCCTTGACCTTTCCCGGGCCCGTGCGCCCGAAACCGCGACGGTGCGAAGGCCGAACCTCACGGGCCTGACCCGTCACGCCCTGGCCGACGCCCTGGTCGAGGCCGGCCTCGTGCCGCCCCAGAAGGCCCGGATGCGCGCCACACAGCTCTGGCGCTGGATGCACCACTACGGGGTCACGGACTTCGACCGCATGACCGACGTGGCCAAGGAATTGCGGGCCGCCCTGGCCGGCGCCTTCGACCTTTCCCGCCCCGAGGTGGTCGAACGCCAGGTCTCGGTAGACGGGACCCGGAAGTGGCTGATCCGCATGGCTCCGGGCGTGGAGGTCGAGACCGTCTACATTCCGGATGTCGGTCGGTCCGGCGCCCTGTGCGTCTCCAGCCAGGTGGGCTGCACGCTGAACTGCACCTTCTGCCACACGGGCACCCAGCCCCTGGTGCGCAACCTGACCGCGGCCGAGATCGTCGCCCAGGTCCAGGTGGCCCGGGACGAGCTCGGCGAATGGCCCTCGCCCAAGGAGGACCGTCGGCTCTCCAACATCGTCTTCATGGGCATGGGGGAGCCGCTCTACAACCTCGACAGCGTCGCCGACGCTATCGACATCATCGCCGACAACGAGGGGATCGCCATCTCGCGGAGGCGGATCACCGTCTCGACCTCCGGAGTCGTCCCCCAGCTAAAGGCCCTGGGCGAACGCACCCAGGCCATGCTGGCCATCTCCCTGCACGCCACGAACGATCCCCTGCGCGACGAGCTGGTGCCCCTGAACCGGAAGCATCCCATCGCCGAGCTGATGGAGGGAATCCGCGTCTATCCGGGCCTGGGCAACGCCCGGCGCGTGACCTTCGAGTACGTGATGCTCAAGGGGGTGAACGACAGTCCGGCCGAGGCCCGCGCCCTGGTCAAGCTGCTGGCCGGCATACCCGCCAAGATCAACCTGATCCCCTTCAACCCCTGGCCAGGCAGCCCCTACGCCTGCTCGGACTGGGGCGCCATCGAGGCCTTCGCCGCCATCCTGAACCGGGCCGGCTACGCCTCGCCGATCCGGACGCCCCGGGGGCGCGACATCCTCGCCGCCTGCGGCCAGCTCAAGAGCGAGAGCGAAAAGGAACGCGCCTCGGTCCGGCGGGCCCGGGAGAGGGCGGCAACCGAATCCCCTCCGGCTTCCACCTCATCCCGCGGCTGAACGGAGTTCGCATGTCATCGCCCATCGCCTCACCGGAGATCCTGGCCTTCGCGGCCGGCTTTCCCCTGGCCCTGCTTCACACCGCGGCCACCCTGGGAATCCTGGTGGCGGGAGCCGCCCTCTATGTGGTCCTGACCCCGCACAAGGAGATCCGCCTGATCCGCGAGGGCAACGCCGCCGCCGCGGTCTCCTTCGGCGGGGTGCTGATGGGCCTCGCCCTGCCCCTTGCGGCCGCCATGACGGCCTCGGCCTCGCTCCTGGAGATCGTCATGTGGGGCGCGCCGACCGTTGTGGTCCAGCTCCTGGTCTTCCGTCTGGTCGACCTCCTGCTCAAGGGACTTCCGGAACGCATCCAGCATGGCGAGATCTCGGCCGCCGCCCTGCTGGCGGGCGCGAAGCTCGCCTCCGCCGTGGTGCTCGCCGCCGCCGTTGCGGGGTAGGAGACAGGCGTGCATTTCCCGCGGCTCAGCGACTGGCTTGTCTATCTCGCCATCATCGTGGCTGTGATCGTTGTGGCGATCACCCGGCGCGAGCGAGCGGATGCGCCGCCGCCGCCGCCGCCGCCTGCGACCGGCGACGGATTGCCGCTTGGCCCGGCTTCGCCCTTTGACCCGTCGGTGATCGTGGAGGCGCCGCCAACGCCGGAGCCTGGCTCAGGAACGGCCTTCTCCATCGACGAGCGGGGGGTCTGGATCACGGCCAGGCACGTGGTCGATGGCTGCCGTCGCGCCGCGGTGGTGGTGGGGGACGGCCGCGGTGTCTCCGCCGATGTGCGGATCGATCCGCATGGGGAGGTCGCGATCCTCACCACCGAGGGGGGCGCCGCGCCACTGCCCGTGGCCGTCGGACGAACGCTCCGCCGGGGCGAGCGCGCCTATCACCCGGGCTTCCCGCAGGGCCGTCCCGGCGAGGCGACGTCCCGTCTGATCGGGCGGGAGAACATGGTGATACGAGGGCACGGCGAACGCACCGAGTCGGTGCTGGTCTGGGCGGAGACCGGACGGACGGACGAACTGCGGGGAAGCCTGGCGGGCCTGTCAGGCGCGCCCGCCCTGGACGACGCGGGCCGGGTGATCGGCGTCACCGTGGCCGAGTCTCCCCGTCGGGGCCGCATTTACACCACCTCGCCGGAAACCCTGATCCGCGCCCTGAAGTCGGCAAACGAGCGCCCGCAGGCCGGGGCGGTGGGCGAATCGGTCACCACGACCAACTACGGCATTGTCTCGGACAGTCTCAGGCGTGATCTCCGGGTGGCGCGGGTGGTCTGCCTGGACTCGGCCTGAGCGCCGCGCCAGGGGTCGGGTCCGGACCACGGATGAAGTCCAGCCAGACCGGATCGCAGTCTCCGAGCCGCTTGGACTCGTAGCGGGTGCGGACATGGTCGGCGGGTGGGCGGCGCCAGTCCCCGGCGCATTGAGCCGTCCATTGAAGGCGCGGCTCGGCCAACATCACCTTGAGGATCTGGTCGGCGTAGTCGGCCCAGTCCGTCGCCAGCCTCAGGCGACCCCCCGGCTTCAGGAGTCGAGCCGCCTCGGCGGAGAAGGCGGTGTTGACCAGGCGACGCTTGTGGTGACGCGCCTTCTGCCAGGGGTCTGGAAACAGGACGAAAAGTCGATCCAGGCTCGCGGCGGGCAGCCGCGCCATGAGGTCGCGCGCGTCGCCGTCATGGATCCGGACATTCCGCAGGGCCCCGGCATCCACGTGCCGCAGGGCGCTGGCGACGCCGTTGAGGAAGGGCTCGGCGCCCAGAACCAGGACGTCTGGATGGACGGCCGCCTGGGCGGCCATGTGCTCGCCGCCGCCGAAGCCGACCTCGAGCCAGGCCTCGCGGGCGTCGGGCATGAGGCGGGCGGGATCCACCGCACCCTCGGCAGGGGGACGCAGGGCGGGCAGCAGGGTCTCCATGAGGGAGGCCTGCCGCGGCTTCAGGGTCCGGGACCGGATCCGGCCAAAGGATCGCAGGGGCGGAGGGGTCTCCACGCGCGCGTCAGGCCAGACCCCTCAGGGCTTCCACCAGGTCTGTGCGCTCCCAGGAGAAACCACCGTCGGAATCGGGCTCGCGGCCGAAATGGCCATAGGCCGCCGTGCGGGCGTAGATCGGGCGGTTCAGGCCGAGGTGGCGCCGGATGGCCGCCGGCGTCGCCCCGCCGACCAGTTCGGGCAAGGTCTTCTCGAGCTTTGCAGGGTCGATCTGGCCCTCGCCATGCAGGTCGACATAGAAGCTGAGGGGGGTGGAGACCCCGATGGCGTAGCTGATCTGGATGGTGCAGCGGCGCGACAGGCCGGCGGCGACCACGTTCTTGGCGAGATAGCGGCAGGCGTAGGCGGCGGAGCGGTCAACCTTGGTCGGGTCCTTGCCCGAAAAGGCGCCCCCGCCGTGCGGCGCAGCCCCGCCATAGGTGTCGACGATGATCTTGCGGCCCGTGAGGCCGGTATCCCCGTCGGGACCGCCCTGGACGAAGCGACCCGTCGGATTGACGTGCCAGACGGTCTTTCGGTTCAGCAGGCCGTCGGGAAAGACACTCTCGACCAGGGGGCGGATGGCGTCCTTGATCCGCGCCGGCGTGGCGAGGCGCAGGCCGATCCGCTTGGCGTGCTGGGTGGAAATGACCAGCTGGGTCACCGCCACCGGACGACCGTTCTCGTAGGCCAGGGTCACCTGGCTCTTGGCGTCGGGCTCCAGGAAGGGCATGTCGCCGGAATGCCGGGCGTCCGCCAGGCGGCGAAGAATCTCGTGCGAGTACTGAAGTGTCGCCGGCATCAGAGCCGGCGTCTCGTCGCAGGCGTAGCCGAACATGATCCCCTGGTCGCCCGCGCCCTCGTCCTTGGTGTTGCTGGCGTCGACCCCCTGCGCAATGTCGCCGGACTGGCCGTGCAGATGGCAGGCGTACTTGGCCTTCTGCCAGTGGAAACCCTTCTGCTCGTAGCCGATGTCCCTGACGGCGTCCCGGACGCGGGGCTCGAGCGAGGAGATCACCTCACGGGTGAAAGCCTTGTTCTCGGCCTTGCTGGCGCCCGGCCGGGAGGCGCGGACCTCCCCCGCCAGGATGATCCGGTTGGTGGTGACCAGGGTCTCGCAGGCCACGCGGGCCTCGGGATCGGCGCCGATGAAGGCGTCCACCACGGTGTCGGAAATGCGGTCGGCGACCTTGTCAGGATGGCCCTCGGAAACGCTTTCGCTGGTGAAGAGATAGAAGGGGCGGGTCACGGCAAGGCTCCGTCTGGGTCGCGGCGCGCCCTGCGCAGGGGCCGGCGCTTGGACAGACCTATAAAGATTTCTTTATGTCCTGCAAGGGCGGCCGAGAGGATCAGAAGGGCCAGAAAGGGCAGGTCGCCCCAGAGCGCGTAGGGCGTGGGCGGCCTTGGCGCGGGGATCGCCACATCGATGACGCCGGACTCGCCAAGCTTCAGGACAGGGCCCGTCGTGCGACCGGCGGAGTCGATCACGGCCGAGACGCCCGTGGGGGTGGAGCGGACGATGGGCAAGCCCTCCTCGATCGCCCGGTAACCGGCCATGTTGAGGTGCTGCCAGGGGCCGGATCCCCTGCCGAACCAGGCGTCGTTGGAGACATTCAGGATGAAGGCCGGACGACCGCCGCCCCGGCGCGCCGCGGCGCGCGTGAAGCCGGGGAACAGCGCCTCATAGCAGATCATGGGCTGCATGGCCGGCAGGCCCGCCGTCCGGAGGGGGACGGGCGGCGGCCCCGCCGTAAAGTCCTCGGGCATGCGAACAAGGCTGCGCAGGCCGATCCGGCCGGCGATGTCCCCGAGCGGCATGAACTCGCCAAAGGGCACCAGCCGGTGCTTGTCATAGACTCCGGCGAGGGAGAGGTCGGACCCGGTTCCCCTCACGAGGATCAGGCTGTTGCGGTAGGTCAGGGCGCCCTCGTCATCCAGCTCGACCCTGTTGGCGCCCATGGCCAGGACCTGCCCGGGCGTGAGGGCGTCGGACAGGGCGGCCCGCCAGGGCGATCCCGGCGCCAGCAGATCGTTGATCACCGCGGGCAGGGCGCCCTCCGGCCAGACCACAAGGACAGGCGGCGCCGGCGTCGGGCGGGTGCTGAGCTCGAGATAGGTCCGGAAGATGGCCGGCAGGTTCTCGGGTCGCCACTTGGTCTTCTGGTCGATGTCCGCCTGGACGATGCGCACCACGGGGCCGGCGGGCTCGTCCGGGGTCGCGGCGATCCGGGAGGCGCCCCAGGCGTAGAGGCCGAGGAAGGCGATCGCGACCAGCGAGACGCGAACGCCGCGGCGGGCCGGCGGGCCGGGGCCGAGGATCCAGGCCGGCGAAGCGCAGAGCAGCAGGGTGACCCAGGTGAGGCCGTAGGCTCCCACCAGGGCGGCCCCCTGCGAGAGGGGCGATCCCGCCGCCCAGGCTTCTCCGGGCAGGTTCCAGGGAAAGCCGGTCAGAATGTGCCCGCGCAACCATTCGGCGACGGAAAAGATCGCCGCGAAGGCGATGAGGCCGGACAGGCCCCGGGTCCCGAGCCTGCGCCAGAGCGCCGCGGCGGCGGCCCAGAACAGCGACAGCCCGCCCGCCATCAGAACCAGGGCGAAGGGCGCCATCCAGCCATGCGTGCGTTCATCGACCAGGAAGGGCTCGACAACCCAGGAGACCGAGACGGCGAAGTAGCCCAGACCGCCCAGGCCGCCCCTGACGGCAGCGGCCCGGACCGGCCGGGCGGCTGAGGGCCTGTCCAGTGACCACAGGATCAGGGCGAACCCGGTCAGGCCTGGCAGGAAGCCGAAGGGTGGAAAGGCGAGGGCCGCCAGCACCCCGCCCGCCAGGGCGGCCATCCCGGCGACGGCGGAAGCGGGCGACGGCAAGGTCAGCCCGGAGCCGGAGCCGCGGGGGGGCCGGCCGGACGGATTCGAACCCGCTTGATCCGCCGCGGATCGGCGTCCAGCACCTGGATCTCATAACCTTCCGGATAGGCGATGACCTCCCCCCGACGCGGCAGCCGGCCCGCGACGGCGGCCACGAGCCCGCCTACGGTGTCGATCTCCTCGTCGAGGTCAGGAGGGGCGAGGTCCCGGCCAAGGGCGGCTTCGAGCTCTTCCAGAGGCGCACGGGCGTCCGCTTCGAACACCCCGTCCGGGCGCTCCAGGACACCGGCTGCCTGAGCCTCGTCATGCTCGTCGTCGATCTCCCCGACCACGGCCTCCACCAGATCCTCCAGCGTCACGAGGCCGTCCGTCCCCCCGAACTCGTCGATGACGAGAGCCAGATGGATGCGCGTCGCCTGCATCCTCAGAAGGAGGTCTGCGGCGCGCATGGAGGCCGGGACATAGAGCGCCTCCCGCTTCAGGCGAAGGAGGCCTGAATCCCCGGCGCCGGCGCGACGACCCCGGGGGCGGCCGCCGGTGGCGATCTGCTTGAAGACATCCTTGACGTGGACCACGCCCAGGGGGTCGTCCAGGGTCTCGCGGTAGATCGGCATCCGCGAATGCTCGGCCTCCAGGAACCGTGCGACGACCTCGTCCAGCGGCGTATCGACCTCCACGGCGACGATGTCGGCCCGCGGCGTCATGACGTCGTCGACCCTGAGGGTCTGGAAGGCCTGGGCCTGGTCGACCAGCCGGCCCCCGGCGGACTCGGTCAGGGCCTCTGCGGCCAGTATGGCGGTGTCTCGTCCACGGGCCCCGAAAATCCGGTTGAACCAGCCTCCGGGACCCCTGCCCTGTCGCCCCTCCGGGGCGGGCGCATCACGACTGCCCATCGTCTCCTCTTTCGGCCGCGTAGGGATCAGGCGCCCCCAGACCAGCCAGAATCATGACCTCGAGACCCTCCATCGCCGAGGCTTCGGATTCGGTCTCGTGGTCGTACCCTACAAGATGCAGGACCCCGTGCGCCACGAGATGTTGCAGGTGGTGCTCGAGGCGCTTGTCCTGGGCCTCGGCCTCGCGAAGACAGGTTCCGAACGCCAGGGCCACGTCGCCCAGCCAGCCCTCGGGATTTGCAGGCGCTGGAAAGGACAGAACGTTGGTCGGGCCGGACCTTCCCCGGAAGGCCGCATTCAGGCCGGCAAGCCGATCATCATCCGCCAGAAGGACGGCGAGGCCGCCCCGGGCGTCCGCTGCGGAAAGCGCGGCCTCGGCCGCCCGGGCTGCGAGCCCGGAGACATCGGCGAGACAAGACGCCCAGTCCTTCGACTCCACAAGGACCTCGACCTCAGCCATCGGAGGGGCGGAGCTCATGACCCGGCGCCGGGGGAACGCCCGTCCGCCTCGTAGGCCCGCACAATCCGCTCGACCAGGGGGTGGCGGACCACGTCCTCCGGTCCGAACCGGGCCACGCCGACGCCCTTTTCCCCCTCAAGCAGGCCGACCGCGTGGGCGAGGCCGGAATCGCGGGGCTGGGGCAGGTCGATCTGGCTGGGATCGCCGGTGACCACCATCTTGGCGCCCTCGCCCAGCCGGGTCAGGACCATGCGCATCTGCATGCGCGAACAGTTTTGCGCCTCGTCGACGATGACATAGGCGTGGGACAGGGTCCGGCCGCGCATGAAGGCGATCGGCGCCAGCTCGATCTCGCCCTTTTCACGACGCCGGCGGAACTGTTCGGCGCCAAGGATGTCGGTCAGGGCCTCCCAGACGGGCGCCATGTAAGGATCGACCTTCTCGGTCAGGTCGCCGGGCAGGAAGCCCAGGCGTTCGCCGGCCTCGACGGCCGGGCGCGAGACGATCAGCCGGTCGACATCGCCGCGCAGCAGGGCCCCGACTCCGGCCGCCACGGCCAGGAAGGTCTTCCCGGTGCCCGCCGGCCCCAGGCCGAAGACAAGGTCGCACTTGGCCAGGGTGTCCAGGTAGCGGGCCTGGGCGGGGGTGCGGGGAGAGACCGGCCCGCGCCGGCCCGAGGGCAGGGCCCCGGGGGGCGAGCCCCGTCCGGTCCGCGCCTGGCCGATGGCCACCCGGACATCGGCCTCGGCCACCTCCAGCCCCCGCTCGGCGCGGAGGGCCAGGGCCTCCACGACCCGCTTGGCCGAGGCGCGGCCGCGCACGTCGCCCGTCAGGGACACGCCGCCGCCGGGGGTCTCGACCAGGACATCGAAGGCGTCCTCGATCAGGGCCGCGTGACGGCTGGAAGGGCCGGCCACCGCGCGGGCGGCGGCTTCGGAAAGGGTGATGAACTCCGCGGTCCGGCTCATGCGGGCTGGGCTTCGGGAGCCAGGGTTCCCGACAGGCTCATCCGCGCAGCGGAATCGATCCGGACGGAGGCGATCCGGCCGATCAGGTCCGCCGGACCCTCGCAGTGGACGGCCTGGAGGTAGGGGCTGCGCCCGGAGAGCTGACCGGGGTGGCGGCCGGGCTTCTCGAAGAGGACCGGCAGGACCCGGCCCACCTGGGCGGAGTTGAAGGCGCGCTGCTGGGACTCGATCAGGGCGTTCAGGCGCGCCAGGCGCTCGTCCTTGACCGCCTCGTCCACCTGGCCGGGCTGGGCGGCGGCGGGGGTCCCCGGCCGGCGGGAATACTTGAAGGTGAAGGCGGAGGCGTACCCGGCCTCGCGCACCAGGGCCAGGGTGGCCTCGAAGTCGGACTCCCGCTCGCCAGGAAAGCCGACGATGAAGTCTCCGGAAAGGGCGATGTCGGGCCGGGCGGCGCGGATCTTCTCCACGAGGCGCAGGTAGGACTCGGCGGTATGGCCGCGGTTCATGGCCTTGAGGATCCGGTCAGACCCGGACTGAACCGGCAGGTGCAGGTAGGGCATGAGCTGGGGCAGCTCGGCGTGGGCGGCGATCAGGTCGTCGTCCATGTCCCGGGG
>NZ_JADCBG010000086.1 GCF_020253645.1 Phenylobacterium sp. | reverse complement strand
CCTCTACGAACTCAGCGCAGCCGAGGACGCCCTCCGGCGGGCGGTGGAGGCCCGGCTGCCGGCGCCCATGTCCTACACGCAGTTTGAAGTCCTGCGGGATTTCCTGCGCTTTGGCGACGGGGCCGCGCCGGCGGAGATCGCCGACAGGCTGCGAATGACCCGGGGCGCGGTGACGCACCTGCTCCAGCGCCTGGAGGCCCTGGGATGGATCCGGATCGCCGGGGACGACCGTGACGGGCGGCGCAAGCAGGTCTTCATGACTCCGGAAGGCGCAGACAGGGCTCGCAGCGCGGCCGCGGCCCTACGCCCGGGAACTGACCGCCTGAAAACTGATTTGAATGACAACTATCTGCAGGATGGCCTCGCCTTCCTGCGCGACCTCCGCCTCGGTCTGGAGGCGCTCAGCCCCGCCGACGGACCTCGAGGATCGAACCCCGGACGCCGATGACCTCCACCTCGGCGCCGGCGGCCAGGGAGCCGCCGCCTTCCAGGTGCGCGGCCCATTCCTTGCCGTCGAGGGCGATCCGCCCCTCGCCCTTGTGGAAGGCGTCCACGGTACGGGCGGCCTGGCCGACCAGGCGCGTGGAGGTGTCATTGATGTCCCCGTACGCCGCCGCCCCACCCCGTGGAAAGTAACGGCGGGCGCCGAAGGTGGTGACCAGGGTCAGGACGGCGAAGAAGACCGCCTGGCCTGTCCAGCCGGGATCCAGCACGAGGGCGAGCAGGGCCACGGCGCCCGCCGAAGCGGAGGGCCACAGGAGCCAGCCTGTGCCGGTCGCCGCCTCGATGGCGAGGAGGGCCACGGCCAATCCCCCCCAGAACCAGAACGGCTGGGCGGCGAGGAGTTCGATCACGCCCGCCATTTCAGCCCTCCCTCGCGCCGCCGCGGGCGCTGTTGATGAGTTCGGACACGCCGGCGATCGAGCCGATCATCGAGGACATCTCGGCGGGCACGATCACTGTCCTCTGCTGTGGGCTCTCAGCCAGCTTGGCGAAGGCGTCCACATAGCGCTGGGCGACGAAGTAGTTGATGGCGTTGACGTCGCCCTTGGCGATGGCTTCGGACACCATGCGGGTGGCTTCGGCCTCGGCCTCGGCGGACCGCTCCCGGGCTTCGGCGTCCCGGAAGGCGGCCTCACGGCGGCCCTCGGCCTCCAGGATGGCCGCCTGCTTGGCGCCCTCGGCCCGGGCGATCGCCGCCTGCTTCTCGCCGTCCGCCTCGGTGATCACGGCGCGTCGCTCCCGCTCGGCCTTCATCTGGCGGGCCATGGCGTTGGAGATGTCCGGCGGCGGCAGCAGGTCCTTGATCTCGATCCGCGCCACCTTCACGCCCCAGGGGCTGGTGGCCTCGTCGATGACCGCGAGAAGCCGGGTGTTGATCTGGTCGCGCTGGCTCAGCACCTCGTCCAGCTCCATGTTCCCGACCACCGTGCGCAGGTTGGTCATGGAGAGCTGGGTGATGGCGTAGTCGAGGTTGGTCACCCGGTAGGCGGCAGAGGCGGCGTCCATGACCTGGATGAAGACAATGGCGTCCACCTGGACGGTGACGTTGTCCTTGGTGATGACCTCCTGACGGGGCACATCCAGGACCTGCTCCATCATGTTGATCCGGGCGCCGATGGTCTCGACGAAGGGGGTCAGGATGTTGATGCCGGGCTTGAGGGTGCGGACATACCGGCCGAAGCGCTCGACCGTAAACTCCCGTCCCTGAGGGACAATCTTGATCGTCGACAGAACGACCACGATGGCGAGAAGGACAAGAAGTCCGACCGTCAGCAGGGGAAACATGGCATCCTCCGGTTGGGTAGAGGAAATCTAGGGATCCCGGCATGGCTTTGGAACAGGTTCAGGCTACAGATCACTACAGCGTGTTCAGCAGAGTCAGAACCGGCGGGCTGGCGGCTGCGGCGCTGGCGCTGGCGGTGCTCCTCCCCTCATACAGCCTGGCCGCCACAGCCAAGCCTGCCCCTGCAAAAGCGGCGCCCCCCAAGGCGCCCGCCTTCGACGCCCGGCGCACCGCTGACGTCATCGCGCTGCTGGCGTCCCTGGAAGCGAAGGCCGAGGTCGCCCGCCAGGCGGACGGCCAGGTGTTCATGAACGTGACCACTCCGGGCGGCGGGTTCGGCGCCCAGATGGTGGGCTGCGACGAGACCTTCGCCACCTGCCGCGCGATGGCCCTCTACAGCGCCTTCTCCCGCAAGGGCGTGAACATGGCCCAGATCAACGACTACAACCGCAGCCAGCTGACCTGCCGGGGCATCATGACCCCGACCGGAGAGCCCAGCGTCATGTACGCCATCCTCCTCAGCGGCCGGATGAATCGCGACGACCTGAGAGAGCATGTCGGGGTCTGGCAGGGGTGCCTGAGCGGATTCGGCGAGTTCATTCAGGACCCGATCGGATTCCTGTCCCGGCCGCAGGGCTAGCCAGGCTCGGGAAGAAGACCCGCCTCCCAGATCTGCGTATCTTTACATTGCTTAGATTTATGCTAGCTGAGCGGACCATGCTGGCGGCCGTCCGGGCGCCGTGACCGGGGGACACGACATGCCAACCCAAGCCCAGGCCGCCGGTCCGACGGCCGGTCGCATCGTCTCCATCGATGTGGTCCGCGGAATGGCCGTGCTCGGCATCCTTCTGATGAACATCGTGGCCATGGGCCTGCCCACCTACGCCTACCTCAACCCGGTCTATGGCGGAGGGACCACTGGGGCCGACTTCTGGACCTGGGCCGTCAACAACGTCCTGACCGACGGCAAGATGCGCGCCCTCTTCACCATGCTGTTCGGCGCCTCGATGGTCCTGATCGCCAGCCGGGCGGAGACCGGGTCAGGCCTCGGACCCGTCCAGACCCACTACCGGCGGCTGTTCTGGATGTTCGTGATCGGCATGATCCACGCCTACTTCTTCTTCCTGGGCGACATCCTGGTGACCTACGCCCTTGCCGGGGCCCTGGTCTTTCCCCTCCGCCGGCTGGATCCGCGCCTCCTGATCGGACTGGGCGGCGCCGTCCTCGCCGCGCTGTTCGTGTGGCACTGGAGCGATGCTGGCCAGTTGAGCGCCCTCATGGCGGCGGCGACGGCGCCAGGGGCCGACGAAGCCGCCCGCAACGCCTGGGCTCAGGCTTCCCAGGGCATCCTGGCGCCACCGGGGTTCTCAGAGCAGGAAATCGCCCTGTTCCGGGGCGGATTCCTTGAGGCGCTGGAGGCGCGCGCGAGGGTCGCCTTGCTGCTCCAGATCACGATCCCCTTCGATGCGGGCCCCGAGGCCGTCGGCCAGATGCTCATTGGCATGGGCCTCTTCCGCCTGGGCTTCTTCTCGCTCGGGTGGTCGACCCGGGCCTACCTCGTCATGATGGCGCTGGGCTACGCCGTCGCCGCACCGTTCGCGGCCCTGCAGACCGGGATGATCCACGCTTCGGGCTTCGAGCCTCTCCGGACCCACGAGCTGATGGTCTGGCAGTCGATCACCCGGCCCTTCATCGCCCTGGCCCACGCCTCGGCCCTGCTGCTGATCGTCCGCGCCGGCCTCTTCCGCAGTCTCGTCTCGCGGCTGGAGGCGGCGGGCCGCATGGCCTTCACCAACTATCTGATGACCTCGGTGATCACGAGCCTGGTCTTCTGCGGCTATGGCCTGGGCCTCTACGGCCACCTGTCCCGCGCCGAGCAACTGTGGGTGGTGGCCGGCGTCTGGGCCCTGATCCTTCTGTGGAGCCGCCCCTGGCTGGCCCGCTTCCGCTACGGCCCCCTCGAATGGATCTGGCGCTCCCTCGTCCAGTGGAAGCGACAGCCATTCCGCAAGGCGACGGCCTAGGTCGCGCGGAGAAGCACGCAAGCGCGATTGCTCCCCCTCGGGGGGACTATTGCGAAATCCCCGGATCGTGATTCCCTGCTTTGGCGGCGGAGGATTTGCGATGTCAGTGAAGTCGACGGGACAGCTTGGGTTTGGAGAGATTGGCGCGG
>NZ_JADCBG010000085.1 GCF_020253645.1 Phenylobacterium sp. | reverse complement strand
CCCGTTCTTGCTGCGGATGAGCTTTTCGACCTGCTGGATATCGTCCTGGTAAGACATGGCCTTGAAATCCCTTGCTGGCCGGGCGCCCGCCAGACGGGGCCTTCGGCGGCCTGCCGTGTGACGCAGGCGTGACAGGCTGGCGAGTCCCCCTGAAGTCGATCTGTCAGACTTTACAGATCAGACTTGTAATGTTGTAAGGGTCCGACTCTCCAGGGAGGCCCGGCCATGCCCAGCGAACGCCGCCTCTATGTCGGCCCCAGCCTCCGGCGCCTGCGGCGCGACCTGGGCCTGACCCAGTCCGACATGGCCCAGGACCTGGAGGTTTCCGCCTCCTACCTCGCCCTCCTGGAGCGCAACCACAGGCCCCTCAGCGCCGAGATGCTGGTGCGGCTGGCCCAGACCTACAGGCTGGACGTGGCCGCCCTGGCGGCGGAGAGCGGCGACGACTCCGCCCGGCTGCAGTCGGCCCTGCGCGACCCGATGTTCGGCGGCATCGAGCTGAAAGCCCTGGAGGTCGCCGATGCGGCGGCCAACTTCCCGGGGGTGTCCGAGGCCTTCCTGCGCCTCTACACCGCCTACCGCGAGGAGCAGCTGGCCCTGGCCGACCGCACGGTCGAGGGACGCGAGGGCGAGGAGGCGGCCGATCCAGTGGCCGAGTCCCGGCGATTCTTGGCGGCCCGGCGCAACAGCTTCCCCCTGCTCGACGACGCCGCCGAGCGCCTCGCCCAGGCCGTCGCCGCCAACGAGGGCCTGGCCGGCCACCTCAAGGCCCGGCATGGCCTGAGGGTGCGCCGCCTGCCCCCGGACGTCATGACCGGCGCCACCCGCCGCCTGGACCGGCACCGGCGGGAGGTGCTGCTGGATGACACCCTCGACGGCGCCAGCCAGGCCTTCCAGCTGGCCCTGCAGACCGCCTACCTGGAGCTGGAGGCCGAGATCGGCGAGGTCCTGGCCGAGGGGATCTTCGAGACCGAGGGGGGCCAGCGCCTGACCCGCCGGGCCCTGGCCAGCTACGCGGCCGCCGCCCTCTTGATGCCCTACACCGCCTTCGCCCGGGCGGCGGAGGCGCGGCGCTACGACGTCGAGGCCCTCGGCCGCCAGTTCGGGGCCAGCTTCGAGCAGACCGCCCACCGGCTGACCACCCTGCAGAAGCCCGGGCAGGAGCGTGTGCCCTTCTTCTTCATCCGGGTCGACGAGGCGGGGAACGTTTCCAAGCGGCTGGACGGGGCGGGCTTTCCCTTCGCCCGGCACGGGGGCGGCTGCCCCCTGTGGAGCCTCCACCAGGCCTTCCGGACCCCCCGGCAGATCGTCACCCAGTGGCTGGAACTGCCCGACGGCCAGAAGTTCTTCTCCATCGCCCGGACGGTGACCGCCGGCGGTGGCGGCTTCGGGGCGCCGCGGATCGAGCGGGCCATCGCCCTGGGCTGCGCCGAGGAGCACGCCCAGCGGTTGGTCTATGCGGCGGACCACCGGGGCGGCGGGCCGGACCAGGCCACGCCCATCGGCATCACCTGCCGGCTCTGCCACCGGGCGGAATGCGCCGCCCGGTCGGCCCCGCCCATCGGCCGCCAGATCCTGCCCGACGACTTCCGGCGCACCCTGGCCCCCTTCGGCTTCTCGGACGCCTAAGGCCGCCCGTCCCCATTGAAGCGCCGCCCCGCGCGGAGTATGGCAGCGCCGCTGCGGCAGGCTTTGCAGCCGCGCCCGGGCGCCTGTCGGCGACCGGTTTTGAAAGGTCGGTACGTCATGCAGGTCAGCCCCTCCCTCGCCGTCGCGGACCTCCTCCACGCCTTCGTGGAAACGGAACTCCTGCCCGGGACGGGCGTAGAGCCGGCCCGCTTCTGGACCGCCCTCGAGGCCCTCCTGAAGGACTTCCAGCCGCGCAACCGCGCCCTGCTCGAGCGGCGGGACGCCCTGCAGCTGGAGATCGACGCCTGGTGGACGGCGCGCAAGGGCCAGCCCTTCGACCTCGCCGCCCAGACCGACTTCCTGACCCGGATCGGCTATCTCCTGCCCGAGCCTAGCCCCTTCACCCTCGGCACCGCGAATGTCGACCCCGAGATCGCCAGCATCGCCGGGCCTCAGCTCGTGGTGCCCGTTTCGAACGGCCGGTACGCCCTGAACGCCGCCAACGCCCGGTGGGGCAGCCTGTATGACGCCCTCTACGGCACCGACGCCCTGGAGCCGCCGACGGGGGGCAAGGGCTATGATCCGGCCCGGGGCGCCAAGGTGATCGCCTACGCCCGGGGCGTGCTGGACCGCGCCGCACCCCTGGACGGCGCCTCCCACGCCGAGGCGGCCGGCTACGCCATTGCGGGCGACGCCCTGTCGGTGACCCTGACCTCAGGGGCCAAGGTCGGGCTGGCGGACCCCACCCAGCTGGCGGGCTGGCGGGGCGACGCCGCTGCGCCCACGGCGGTGCTGCTGCGCCACAACGGCCTGCACCTGGAGATCCAGGTCGACCGGACCCACAATGTCGGCAAGGACGATGCGGCGGGGGTGGCGGATGTCCTGATGGAGTCCGCCCTGACCGCCATCCAGGATTGCGAGGATTCCGTCGCCGCCGTGGACGCCGAGGACAAGACCGGCGTCTATCGCAACTGGCTGGGCCTGATGCGCGGCGACCTGACGGCCTCCTTCGAGAAGGGCGGTCGGACCGAGACCCGCCGGCTGGACGAGGACCGGCGTTATTCCGCCCCCGGCGGCGGCGAGGCCGTGCTGCGCGGCCGGTCCCTGCTGCTGGTGCGCAATGTCGGCCACCACATGCTGACGGACATGGTCACCCTGGACGGGGACCCGGTCTATGAGTCCGCCGTCGACGCCCTGATCACGGTGACCGCCGCCCTCCACGACCTGCAGGGCGCGCGCCGCAACAGCCCGGCGGGCTCGGTCTATGTCGTGAAGCCCAAGATGCACGGGCCGGATGAAGTCGCCCTGGCGGTGAGCCTGTTCGACCAGGTGGAGGAGGCCCTGGGCCTGGCCCGCAACACGGTGAAGATGGGCATCATGGACGAGGAGCGCCGCACCAGCGCCAACCTCGCCGCCTGTATCGCCGCGGCGAAGGACCGGATCGTCTTCATCAACACCGGCTTCCTCGACCGGACGGGGGACGAGATCCACACGGCCATGCAGGCCGGGCCCATGGTCCGCAAGGACGCCATGAAGGCCGAGGGGTGGCTGGCCGCCTACGAGAAGCGGAATGTCGAGATCGGCCTCGCCGCCGGCTTCCCCGGCCGCGCGCAGATCGGCAAGGGCATGTGGGCCGCCCCGGACATGATGAAGGACATGCTGGCCGCCAAGGTCGGGCATCCGAAGGCCGGCGCCAACACCGCCTGGGTCCCCTCCCCCACCGCCGCCACCCTGCACGCCCTGCACTATCACGAGGTGGATGTCCCGGCCCTCCAGGCCAGCCTGGCCGGCGGCCCGCGCACGGGCCTGGACGCCCTCCTGACGCCGCCCCTGGCCCGCTCGAACTGGAGCCCGGAGGAGGTTCAGCAGGAACTGGACAACAACGCCCAGGGCATCCTCGGCTACGTGGTCAGATGGATCGACCAGGGCGTCGGTTGCTCCAAGGTGCCGGACATCCACGACGTGGGCCTGATGGAGGACCGCGCCACCCTGCGGATCTCCAGCCAGCACATCGCCAACTGGCTGCACCACGGGGTCTGCACCGAGGCCCAGGTCCGCGAGACCTTCGCCCGCATGGCGGCGGTGGTGGACGGCCAGAACGCCGGCGATGCGGCCTATTCGCCCATGGCCGGCCATCCGGACAGCGTGGCCTTCCAGGCGGCGCTCGAGCTCGTCTTCGAGGGCCGCGCCCAGCCCAACGGCTACACCGAGCACGTTCTGACCCGCCGCCGCCGCGACCGGAAGGCCCAGCTGGCGGGGTAGGATTCCGGGCGACCTACCCCGCCAGGGTCCGGGTGTAGGTGGGCAGGTCGAAATAGTCCTTCCAGAGGGCGATCCTGCCATCCCTGAGGTGGAAGACGCCGCAGCAGGGCAGCTCGATCCATTTCTCGCCGACGCGGATGCGATCGATGCGCTCGGCGATCACGGTGTCGCCCTCGGCGACGAGGGAGACGACCTCCCAGCGGGTCTCGGCCCAGGGGCGGATGAAGCCGGCGATGAAGCCGCGGATCGTCTCCCGGCCCTGGACCGGGCCGGAGGGCATGTTGTGATAGACCCCATCCTCGGTGAACCAGCCGGCCAGCTCATCCGGATCCAGGCGGGGCCAGGCGTCAATGAAGTCGCGGACGGCTTGGGCGGCGGCGGACATGTGAACTCCCGGGCTTGCGGATCAGGCGGGGGGCGGGGTGGGCAGGGCCTTGCAGTTGCCCGCCACCGGCTTGCCGGCGAAGACCGCCTCCACGAAGGCGGAGGACTCCCGGGTCGAACCATTCACGGCCCCGGAGTGATCAAGCCCCGGATAGACGTGGGACTGGATCACCGTCCCGGCCTTGCAGGCGTCGGCGGCGAGGCTGAGCTGCATGCCCGGAGGCACGTCGCGGTCGGAGCCCCCCGTGCCCATGAAGACGGGCGTGGGGACCTTCAGGGTCGGGTAGCCCATCAGGGCGTAGGCGGGGAGCATCCGGTCGGCCGGGTCGGCCTTGTAGGCGCGGTTGAAGGTCCAGCCGCCGCGCACCACCGCGCCGGCCAGTTCGCCGAAGCAGGTG
>NZ_JADCBG010000084.1 GCF_020253645.1 Phenylobacterium sp. | reverse complement strand
CGGTGTTCCGCCAGAACTGCCAGTAATCATAGGGGGCGAGCATGTCGGCGTTCAGCCAGACCGCGCCGGCCACCGTCTTGCCCATCTTCTGGCCCGAGGCGGTTGCGAGCAGGGGACTGGTCAGGCCGAAGGCCTGCTTGTGATCCACCCGGCGGATCAGCTCGACTCCATTGAGAATATTGCCCCACTGGTCCGAGCCGCCCATCTGCAGCTGGCACCCGTACTTGCGTTCCAGCTCCAGGAAGTCGGTGGCCTGCATCAGCATGTAGTTGAACTCGAGGAAGGTCATGGGCTGCTCCCGCTCAAGGCGGAGCCGGACCGAGTCGAAGGCCAGCATGCGGTTGATGGTGAAATGCACGCCGTAGTTCCGAAGAAACTCGACATAGCCCAGGGCGTCCAGCCAGTCGGCGTTATTGACCATGATGGCGTCCGTCGGCCCATCGCCGAAGGTCAGGAAGCGCGCGAACACCGTCTTGATGCTGTCGATGTTGGCCTGGATCCGCTCCTCGGTCAGGAGGGGGCGCGACTGGTCCTTGTCGGTGGGATCGCCGACCTTGGTCGTACCGCCGCCCATGAGGACGATGGGCTTATGACCCGCCTGCTGCATCCGGCGCAGCATCATGATCTGCAGCAGGCTGCCCACGTGCAGGGAGGGCGCCGTCGCATCGAAGCCGATGTAGCCGGTCACCCGCCCGGACGCCGCCGCGGCATCCAGTTCCTCAGGGTGGGTGATCTGGTGGATGTAGCCGCGCGACTGCAGGGTTCGCAGAAGGTCGGACTTGAATTCGGCTTGGGCGGTCATGGGAAGCTCCGGAGGGCTCGGTCGGGCCGGCGCCGTTTCCAGAGCGCGCCAGCCGGGAAGGGCGGCGCGAAGGGTCTCACGCCGTCGTCAGGGGCGGCGGTAATAGGTCGGAACGGCGACGAGGATCGCGAACATGGCGCTGGCCTAGGCCCGGTGGCCATGGCAGTCAAGCGTCATGCGCATTCTGGGCTTCATGACCGGCACCTCGCTGGACGCCGTCGATATGGCGATCCTGGAGACCGACGGCGAGGTCATCACCGACTTCGGGCCGGCCGGAGAGGAGCCCTTGCCGGACCCCCTGCGCACCCTCCTGCGGGAGGCCATCCGGACCGCCCTGGACCATCCCCGGGACGCCCCCGATCCCGCCATCTTCGCGACCGCAGCCCGCGCCGTGGCCGAGATCCACGCCTCGGCGGGAACCGCCTTCCTCGCCTCCTGCGGCCTTGACTGGCCCGACCTCGACCTGGTCGGCATGCATGGCCAGACCGTCCTCCACGAGCGCCCCTCCGGCGGGCGGAAGGGGCGGACCCTGCAGTTGGGCGACGGCGCCTGGCTGGCGCGCGCGACGGGCGTGCCGGTGGCCTACGACTTCCGGACAGCGGACGTGGCGGCGGGGGGGGAGGGCGCACCCCTGGCGCCTGTCTACCACCTGGCCCGGGCGGCGGCCTCAGGCCTTTCCGCCCCCTTGGCGGTGCTCAACATCGGCGGCGTGGCCAACCTGACCTGCTGGGCGGGGGGCGACCAGGTCACCGCCTTCGACACCGGACCCGGGAACGGCCTGATCGATCAGGTCGTGGTGGCGCGCGGGGCGGGACGGTTCGATGTCGATGGCCGGCTGGCCGCCGCAGGGGTCGTTTCAGGGTCTGTGCTGTCGCGCCTCATGGACCACCCCTGGTTCTCTGAGTCCGCGCCCAAGTCCCTCGATCGTTACGACTTTTCCCCGGCTATTACGGATGCGCTCCCGCTTGAGGACGCCGTCGCGACCCTGACCGCCTTCACAGCCGAGGCGGTGGTCAGCGGGCTTCGTCTGGTGGGGGCGCAGCCCTCGGGCCTGATCGTCACCGGCGGGGGTCGACGCAACCCGGTCCTGATGGCGGCGCTGTCGGAGCGTCTGGGCTGCGAAGTCGTCACCGCCGAATCCGTAGGCTGGCGGGGGGATGCGCTTGAAGCCGAGGCCTTCGCCTTCCTCGCTGCGCGCTGTCTGCGCGGTCTGCCGATCTCCTGGCCTGGCACGACGGGCGCTCCGGCGCCGATGACCGGCGGACGGATCGCCCGTCCTGACGACCCTTCTCTTCAGCCGCCCTCGGCCAGTCGCCGGTCCAGGTAGGCGCCGACGCGGGACTCCACCTCGGGCAGGTGCTCGGTCCAGAAGTGGCTGGCGCCGTCCACGACGTCGTAGTCGATGACAATGCCCTTCTGGGTGCGCAGCTTGGAGACAACCTTCTCGACTTCCTGGGGTGGCGTCACGGTGTCCGCGCCGCCGTGCAGCATCAACCCGGAGGCCGGGCAGGGCGCCAGGAAGCTGAAGTCGTACATGTTGGTCGGTGGCGAGACGGAGATGAAGCCGTCGGTCTCGGGCCGGCGCATGAGCAGCTGCATCCCGATCCAGGCGCCGAAATCGAAGCCCGCCACCCAGCACTGGGCGGCGGCCGGGTTGGTGGCCTGCAGCCAGTCTAGGGCGGTGGCGGCGTCCGCCAACTCGCCAATCCCTGCGTCGAACTCGCCCTGGCTGCGACCCACGCCCCGGAAGTTGAAGCGCAGGACCGAGAAGCCCCGCTTCATGAACAGGTGGAACAGCTGGACGGCCACCGGGTGGTTCATCTGCCCGCCAGCGCGGGGGTGCGGATGCAGGATCAGGGCGATCGGCGCATTCTCGATCTTGCCCGCTGTGTAGCGCCCCTCGATGCGGCCGGCTGCGCCGGTCAGAACCACCTCTGGCATGTCGCCTCCTTAAGATGGAGCCCGAATAGTTGACTATCGTGCTTGGTCTTCCTAGATCGCACACGCCGGCTCTGAGGCGGCCCCGCGCGAAGCGGCGGCTTTAGCACAGGGCCCGGCGCCAAGGCTCGAAAAAATGCGAACCTTCTGAGGTCCGGGACATGCGACTGAGCACCAAGGGACGATACGCTGTCATGGCCATGGCCGACCTGGCCCGGCGTCAGGCCGAGTCGGCTGAGCGCGCGGTGGCCCTGTCGGACATCGCCGCCCGCCAGGAAATCTCGCTTTCCTACCTGGAGCAGCTGTTCGCCCGGCTGCGGCGCCAGGGGCTGGTGAAAAGCCACCGGGGTCCCGGCGGCGGTTATCGCCTGGCCCGGGCCGCTGCGGCCACCAGCATCGCCGAGATCGTCCTCGCCGTGGACGAACCCCTGCGCGCTACGCGGTGCGGGGAACGGTCATCCGGGTGCATGCGAAAGGGCGAGCGCTGCCTGACCCATGATCTTTGGGAAGAAACGGGGCGCCAGATCGAGGCCTGGCTGGCGTCGGTTTCCCTGGAGGATGTGGTCACCGGGCGGGTGGGCTCAGGTCGGAGGGCGGCGTGAGCCTTAAGTCCATCTACCTTGATCACTGCGCCACATCCCCCCTTCGGCCGGAGGCGCGCGCGGCCATGACCGCAGCCTTCGAGCTGTCGGGCAACCCCAGTTCAGTGCATGCGGACGGCCGGGCGGCGCGCGCCGTCCTTGAGGAGGCCCGCGCCCAGGTCGCCGCCCTCGCCGGTGTCTCTGCGAGCGCCGTGATCTTCACAAGCGGCGGAACGGAAGCCAATGTCCTCGCCGTCCGCAGTGCTGTCGCGGCGGGCGCCCGGCGCCTTCTCATCTCCGCTGTAGAGCACGACTGTATCCGGGAGAGCGCCCTCGCAACCGGCGTACCGGTCACTGAAATCGCCGTCCTGGCCTCGGGCGTCATCGATCTGCAAGCCCTGCGCGCGGAGATCGACAGCTGGTCTGCGGAAGAGGGTCCGGTGTTCCTCGCCCTTATGGCGGCGAACAACGAGACCGGCGTGATCCAGCCCACCTGCGAGGCCGGTGACATGATCCGAGCGGCAGGCGGATGGCTGCATGTCGATGCCGTTCAGGCGGCGGGCCGTCGCCCGATCGGACTCGAACGGTTTGGTGCGGACAGCCTCGCCCTGTCAGGCCACAAGCTCGGCGGTCCCCAGGGGATCGGCGCTCTCGTCGCAGGCCCCCGGACGAGGATCGTGCGCGATATGCCCGGCGGCGGCCAGGAACAGGGGCGTCGGGCCGGTACGCAGAATGTGATCGGTGCAGCTGGATTTGGGGCCGCCGCCGCCGCGGCGAGCGCAGCGCCGGGGGGAGATTCGGGTCCCCGCGACCTCGCAGCCGCGCGGATCTCTGAAGCGGGCGGTCTTGTGATCGGAGCGACAGCCCCCCGGCTCTCCGATGTCCTGTGCGTCGCCCTGCCGGGACTGTCTTCCGAGGTCCAGGTCATGGGGCTGGACCTTGCAGGAGTCCGGGTCAGCGCGGGGGCCGCCTGCTCCAGCGGGAAGGTCCGCCCGAGCCGGGTTCTTGAGGCCATGGGCCTTGGCGAAATGGCAGGCTGTGCGATCCGGCTCAGCGGCGGCTGGTCGACCCGACCCGAGGACTGGCGCGGCGCTGCCGACGCCTGGATCGCCCTGAAGTCGCGGCGCGCTTCGCGCTCCCGACCGGCAGCGGCCTGAGGAGACACGATATGCCCGCTGTCAAGGACACCCTCGAACAGGTCGCCGGACTTGAGAAGTACGAGCACGGCTTCGTTACGGAGGTCGAGCAGGAGTTCGCGCCTAGGGGCCTGGACAGGGATACGGTCGCCTTTATCTCCCGCAAGAAGGACGAGCCGGACTGGATGCTCGCCTGGCGGCTGGAAGCCTTCGAGCGCTGGAGCGCCATGGAGTCGCCAGACTGGGCCCGGGTCAGCTTCCCGCCCATCGACTACCAGGACGCCACCTACTACGCCGCGCCCAAGGCGAAGGATGGTCCTGCGAGCCTGGACGATGTCGATCCCGAGATTCTGAAGACCTACGAGAAGCTGGGCATTCCCCTGCGGGAGCAGGAGGTTCTCGCCGGTGTGACGGGCGCGCCGCGCTACGCCGTCGACGCCGTGTTCGACTCCGTCAGCGTGGTCACGACCTTCAAGAAGGAACTGGCCGAGGCCGGGGTGATCTTTTGTTCCATGAGCGAAGCCGTGCGGGAGCACCCTGAGCTTGTGCGGAAGTATCTCGGCTCGGTGGTCCCGGTGACCGACAATTTCTTCGCCTGCCTGAACTCCGCCGTCTTTTCTGATGGCAGCTTCGTCTATGTGCCTCCGGGCGTACGCTGCCCGATGGAACTGTCCACCTATTTCCGGATCAACGCCGCTGGCAGCGGGCAGTTCGAGCGCACCCTGATCATCGCTGACAAGGGGTCTTTTGTCTCCTACCTGGAGGGCTGCACCGCCCCCATGCGGGACGAGAACCAGTTGCACGCCGCAGTGGTCGAGCTGGTCGCCCTGGAAGACGCGGAGATCAAGTACTCCACCGTCCAGAACTGGTACCCGGGGGATCCGGAGACCGGGAAGGGCGGCATCTACAACTTCGTCACCAAGCGCGCCGATTGCCGGGGTGACCGGTCGCGGGTGTCCTGGACCCAGGTGGAGACGGGCTCGGCCATTACCTGGAAGTACCCCTCCTGTGTTCTGCGCGGCCGCGAGAGCGTGGGCGAGTTCTACTCCATCGCCATCACCAATGGCCGCCAGCAGGCCGACACCGGCACCAAGATGATCCACCTCGGCGAAGGAACCCGCTCTCGCATCATCTCAAAGGGCATCAGCGCCGGACGGTCGTCGAACACCTATCGTGGTCTGGTCTCCGCGCACCCGAAGGCGAGGGGCGCGCGCAACTTCACCCAGTGCGACAGCCTTCTGATCGGCAAGTCGTGCGCCGCCCATACGGTTCCGTACATCGAGGCGCGCAACGGCGCCTGCACCTTCGAGCATGAGGCGACGACGACCCGTCTCTCCGAGGACCAGCTCTTCTATGCCCGCCAGCGCGGCCTCTCCGAGGAGGAGGCCGTCCAGTTGCTGGTCAACGGCTTTGTCCGGGAGGTTCTCCAGGAGCTTCCCATGGAGTTCGCCGTGGAAGCCCAGAAGCTTGTCGCGATTTCCCTCGAAGGCAGTGTGGGATGACCCAGATGACCAGACCCGACAGTACAGCCGCCATGCTCAGCCTGCGGGGTCTCCACGCCCGGGTTGGAGATCGCGAGATCCTCAAGGGCCTTGACCTCCAGGTGCCCTCAGGGGAGGTGCACGCAATCATGGGACCCAATGGAGCGGGCAAGTCGACCCTTTCCTATGTCCTTACCGGACGCCCCGGATACGAGGTCACGGCAGGCTCCGCGGAGCTCGACGGCGTGAATCTCCTGGAGCTGGAGCCGGACGAGAGGGCGGCGAACGGATTGTTTCTCTCTTTCCAGTATCCCCTTGAAATCCCGGGCGTTCCCGCCCTTACCTTCATACGGTCCGCACTGAACGCCCAAAGAAAGGCGCGGGGTGAGGCGGAGATCTCGGCGCCTGACTTCCTGAAGCGCGCCCGGAGCTGCGCGGCGGACCTCAAGATGGACTTCGACATGCTCAAGCGCCCCATGAATGTCGGGTTCTCGGGTGGCGAGAAGAAGCGCATGGAGATCTTCCAGATGGCGATGTTCGCGCCACGCTTCATGATCCTTGATGAAACCGATTCAGGGCTTGATATCGACGCCCTGAAGGTCGTCTCGGAGGGGGTCAACGCCCTGCGCGCGCCGGACCGCGGCATGCTGGTCATTACCCACTATCAACGGCTGCTCGACCACATCCGGCCTGACCGGGTGCATGTGCTCGCCGATGGTCGCATCGTCGCCAGCGGCGGACCGGAGCTCGCGCTGGAGCTCGAGCGTCACGGCTACGACAAGTATGCGAGGGCCGCATGAACCTGGATGAAGCCATCCGGCTTCGCGACCCTGCGCAGCTCCCCTCCCGGCGTGATGAAGACTGGCGATGGACCGATCTGCGCGGACTGCTGAGAACCATCCCGGAGCCATCCAGCCCTCTCGGGCCTCAGGCGATCGGGGTCGGACCGTTCGAGGGACTGGCGGCGGAATCCCTCGTCGTGGCCAACGGTTCGGGTCCGGAGACCCTCCGGGTTGCGCCGGGTGAAACGAGGACCGTCATCCTCCGCCATGTCTCCCGGGGCGATGGGGCTCACTCCGCGCGGCTGCGCATCGAGGTGGGAGGCGGCGCCCGACTGACCCTGCTCGAGTCCCACGAGGGGGGTGGATCCAGCCTCTCTCTCCTGGGCGTCGATCTGACTCTGGAAGATGGGGCCTCCTGCGAGCGGCTGGTCCTGGCCGACCTTGATCCGGAGGCCGTCGCCGTCGTTGAGCTCGACGTCGAGCTGTCGGCGGGCGGGCGATACGCTCAGACGGTCCTGACCACAGGCGCCCGGCGGCAGCGGTTCGAAACCCGCCTGCGCCATCCGGGGCTGCGATCAGAGGCTCGGCTCGATGGGGTCTACATCCTGGCTGGCCGCAAGCACGCGGATCTCACCAGCGTCGTGCGGCATACCGGACCTGACGGACGGACCGACCAGCTGACCCGGGGATTCGCGGACGGACAGTCCCGCGCTGTCTTCCAGGGGCGGATCACAGTCCAGGAGGGCGCTGACGGCGTGGACGCCCGGATGGCGCACAATGCCCTCATTCTCTCGGACCGGGCTGAGGTCGACGCCCGGCCGGAACTGGAAATCTATGCGGACGATGTCGCGTGCGCGCACGGCGCAACTGTCGGCGCCCTCGACGACGACGTTCTCTTCTACATGCGCCAGCGGGGTCTTGCCGAAACGGACGCCCGTGCTCTGCTTGCGGTTTCGTTCCTGGGGGAAGTGATCGAAAGGATCGACTTCGCCGCCGGGGCCGAGCGAGTCCGAAGCTGGCTTCTCGCGCGGATCGGGGCCGGGGTCTGATGGCGTTCGACCCCAATCTGATCCGTGGAGAGTTCCCGATCCTGTCCCGCAGGATCGGTGACCGGCCTCTGGTCTACCTTGATAGCGCCGCGTCGGCCCAGAAGCCTGAGGCGGTGATCGAGGCCATGACCGGGCTCATGCGCCATAGCTATGCGAATGTGCACAGGGGTCTGCATACCCTGGCAAATGAAACAACCGAACTCTATGAAAAGGCGAGACAAAAAGTCGCAGACTTCATCCATGGAGATCCTGATGAAATCGTCTTTACGCGGGGCGCGACCGAGGCCCTGAATCTGGTCGCGTCGGGCCTGGGCCAACAGCTGACCGAAGGCGACGAGGTGCTTCTCACGGAGATGGAGCATCACGCCAACATCGTCCCTTGGCACTTTCTCCGGGAACGGAAAGGGGTGGTCCTGCGCTTTGCCCCGATCTTGCCGGACGGAGCCCTGGATCTTGCGGCCCTTGAGGGGATGATTTCGGCCCGCACCCGAGTGGTTTCCATCGTGCACATGTCCAACGTTCTGGGGACGGTGAACCCTGTGCAGCGGATCGCCAGTCTGGCGCACGCGGCCGGGGCTGTCATGGTGGTCGACGCCTGCCAGTCGGTCGTTCACTCGCCATTGAATGTGAAGGAACTGGGTGCGGACTTTGTCGCTTTCTCTGGCCACAAACTGTACGGACCGACCGGAATAGGCGTGCTCTGGGGCCGGGCGGACCGGCTGGCGGCTTTGCCGCCATGGCAGGGCGGGGGCGAGATGATCGACCAGGTCGACTTCGACAGGATCACCTACGCCGCCCCACCCCTGAGGTTCGAAGCCGGGACCCCGCCCATCGTGGAGGCGGTCGGCCTGGGCGCCGCCGTCGACTGGATTTCGACCCAGGACCGGGGCGCCATCGAAGCCCATGAGAAGGCCCTTTACCGTCAGGCGGCTCAGGCGCTGGGACGCATAAACGGGGTGCGAATTCTGGGGGAGGCCGAGGGCAAGGGCGCCGTGCTCAGCTTTGTCCTGGAGGGCGCTCATGCGCATGACATCGCCCAGCTTCTGGACCGCTACGGGGTGGCGGTGCGCGCGGGAACGCACTGCGCTGAACCTCTGATGCGTCGGCTGGGCGTCAGTTCCAGCGTCCGCGCCTCCTTCGCCCTCTACAACACCGCCGAGGAAGTTGATGTCTTCCTTGATGCTCTTGATCGAACCCGGACCTTCTTCACATGACTGCGATGTCCCCTGAACCAGGCCCCGAGCCGGCCCCCAGCGGCCTCACTCAGGCGGAACTTGATCGTCTCACGGACAAGCTGATCGAGGCGTTCAAAACCGTCTTCGACCCGGAGATCCCGGTCGACATCTACGAACTCGGCCTGATCTATAAGGTCGATGTCTCGGATGACCGCGACGTGGCCGTCGACATGACCCTCACCGCGCCCGGCTGTCCCGTGGCGGGTGAGATGCCCGGCTGGGTGGAGGACGCCGTCAGGACCATACCTGAGGTCCGCAACATCAAGGTCGACCTGGTCTTTGATCCGCCGTGGGATCCTTCTCGCATGTCGGACGAAGCCAAGCTTCAACTCAACATGTTCTGAGCCCAT
>NZ_JADCBG010000083.1 GCF_020253645.1 Phenylobacterium sp. | reverse complement strand
CCAGGCCGAGCGGGCCTTCGGCGACCGGGCGGCGATCAACGCCCCGCTCCAGGGCGCGTCGGCCGACATCATCCGCCGGGCCATGGTCCGGATGCCGGAGGCCCTCGCGTCAGCCGGCCTGAAGACCCGTATGCTGCTGCAGGTCCATGACGAACTGGTCTTCGAGGCGCCCGAGGCCGAGGCCGCCGCGGCGGGCGATGTGATCCGTCGCATCATGGCGGGCGCCGCAGAGCCCGCCGTCGCGCTTTCGGTTCCCCTCAAGGTCGAGGTGAACGCCGCCGCCAACTGGGACGACGCGCACTGACGGCCGAAGGGATCAACCCTTCGGCGCCCGATAGACTGATCGGCCGGACTTCACCGTCTCCACGACGTTTATGTCGCGGATGGCGTTCGGCTCCACCTTCAGGGGATTGCGGTCAAGGATGACCAGGTCCGCTGTCTTGCCCACTTCGAGCGAGCCCTTCGAGGCCTCCTCGAAATAGGTATAGGCGCCATTGAGGGTGATCGCCTTCAGGGCCTGGTAGGGCGTCACCCGCTCGTCCGGGCCCAGGACCTTGCCCGACCGGGTGATGCGGTTGACCGCCGTCCAGACCAGGAACATCGGGTCCAGGGGGGTGACGATGGCGTCAGTGTGGTTGGTCGACGGGACCCCCGTCTTGGAGGCGCTGGCCAGGGGGCTGAGATAGGCCGCCCTCTGGGGACCCAGGTTGGCCAGGTGGATGTCGCCCCAGTAATAGACATGGTTGGTGAAGAAGCTGGGCAACATGCCCAGGGCCCTGTAGCTGGCCATCTGGTCCGGCCGCATGATCTGCGAGTGGATGATCACCGTCCGGCGGTTGGGATCGACCTTGCCGAGGGTCTTCTCGGCCTGGCGGTGGGCGGCGATCATCATGTCGACCGAGGCGTCGCCATTGCTGTGCGAATAGACCTGCACGCCGTTCTTGTAGGCCAGGGCGAACAGCCGGTTCATTTCATCCTGGGGGATGTTGGGGAAGCCCCGGCAGTCCGTCTTACAGCCGGGAACCGGCGTCAGGTAGGGCTGGGTCAGATAGGCGGTCTTGCCCTGGGGGGAGCCGTCGGTGGCCAGTTTGATCCCGGCCCATTTCAGCCCGTTCTTGAACTCGCCCCAGGCGAGCTTGCCCGTCCCCACCAGCTGGTCGGCCATGAGGTAGGCGGGCAGGGCCTCGACGTCGATCTTGAGGAGTCCCTTGTCGGCGGCCTCCTGGAGCAGGGGCATCTTGTCCGGCATGACCAGGCCTTCGGCCGCGGTGGTGTAGCCGTTGGCGGCATAGTGTTCGACCGCCCGCTTGATCAGGTCGAGATCCTGCTCGCGGGGGCGCGGCGCCTGCACCTGCGGGATGAAGGGGTGCATGGCCGTTTCCTGGAACAGGCCCTCCGGCTCCCGGGAGCCCGGCTTGCGGATTATGGCGCCGCCCACCGGGTCCGCCGTCGCGGCTGTAACGCCGGCCTTCCGGATCGCCGCCGAATTGGCGACCAGCATGTGCCCGGAGGTGTGGATGAGGATCACCGGGTTGTCCGGGAAGGCGGCGTCCAGTTCCGCCGCCGTGGGATGGCGCTTCTCAGCCAGGAAGTCCTGGTCGTATCCCTGTCCCACAAGCAGGACGCCAGGCCCCGCCTTCAGGGAGTCCTTAAGCCGCTTAAGCTCGGCCACGATGTCGGCGACCGAGCTGACGCCGCCGACGGGTGGCGGGTTGAGGTTCCCCTGGACCAGGCTGTCCGCATAGTTGAGGAGGTGGCTGTGGGCGTCGATGAAGCCCGGCATCAGGACGCCGCCCTTCAGGTCGACGGTCCGGGCGCCTGGCCCCGCAGCCTTGCGCGCCTCACCCTGGCTTCCCGCAGCGACGATCTTGCCGTCCCTGACCGCCAGGGCCTCGACATAGGCCGGGGTCTCGCCCGCCAGGGTCAGGATGTCGCCGCCGGTGTAGACGGCCGCCGTCTCATCCGATGCGCGGGGCGCACACCCTGCGACCAGGATCGCCGCCGCCAGGAGCCCCAGCCCTCTCCGGTTATGCATCCGACATCCTCCCCCCGGTTATTGCGGCGGCGATCTGAACCCCTTCCGGGGTCCATGGACAAGCTTTCCTTTCGCCCTGCGGTTTGATAGCCGCCCGTCACCGGACCATCACGTTGGCGGTCCAGGCTGGTCTTTTCTTCCGCCGCGCAGAGAGCCCCTCATGTCCGCTTGCAAGCCTTTCACCACACCCCGCCTGCCGGCCCTTGCGGCGGCCTCGATCCTGGCCCTCGCCGCCCCCGCCCTGGCCCACGAGACGGGCGCGCGACACGACGGGCATGGCGATGGCCTGGCCTGGCTGGCGGGCGACCATCACGTCCATTCCCAGTTCAGCGTCGACTGGAAGCCCGGGGCCGATCCTTCCGCGCCCCCGGAGCCGGTGATCGGCGGAGACTCGAACAACACCATCCCCACCAACGCCCGCATGGCGCGGAAGTACGGCCTGTCCTGGATGGCGGCGACGGACCACGGGGGGCCGAACCACTCCCGCGTGAACCGGGACCTCGCCTATCCCGAGGTCCTGAAGGCCCGTCGGGAGGTCCCCGACCTGATCCTCTTCTTCGGACTGGAGCTGAACACTCCGGGCGCGGACCATTCCAGCATCATCGTTCCCAACAGCCCCCAGGAGCGGGATGACCTGACGGACCTTGAGCGCCGCTTCGACAAGTTCGAGGCCTGGCCCGTGGACCCGGCCCGCGACCAGGAAGGACGGATGGTCGAGGCCCTCACCTACATGAAGGCCCTGCCGCGGCCGCCGGTGGTCATCGCCCACCATCCGTCCCGCTCCGCCAAGGGGCTGGGCCAGTACGGCCAGACGACCCCGGCGGAACTGCGCGACTGGAACGATGCGGCGCCGCAGGTCTCGGTCGGGATGGAGGGCGCGCCCGGCCACCAGGCGGCGGGGCTCAAT
>NZ_JADCBG010000082.1 GCF_020253645.1 Phenylobacterium sp. | reverse complement strand
TCGGCATCCAGCTGGCCACCGGCATCGTGCTGGCCATGCACTACGTGCCGCACGTGGATCACGCCTTCGCCTCCATCGAGCGCATCATGCGCGACGTGAACTACGGCTGGCTGATCCGCCACATGCACTCCAACGGGGCCTCGATGTTCTTCATCGCGGTCTACGCGCACATGTTCCGAGGCCTCTACTACGGCTCCTACAAGGCGCCTCGGGAACTGCTCTGGATCCTGGGCTGCGTGATCTACCTCCTGATGATGGCCACGGCCTTCATGGGGTATGTCCTCCCCTGGGGTCAGATGAGCTTCCACGGCGCCGTGGTGATCACCAACCTGTTCGGGGCCCTGCCCATCATCGGGGAATCCATCACCACCTGGCTGTGGGGCGGCTTTGCGGTCGACAACGCGACCCTGAACCGCTTCTTCTCGCTACACTACCTGCTGCCGTTCATGATCGCCGGCGTGGTGGTCCTGCATGTCTGGGCGCTGCATGTGACCGGGAACAACAACCCGGCGGGCGTTCAGGTGCAGTCCAAGGCCGACACGGTGCCCTTCCATCCGTACTATACGGTGAAGGACGGCTTCGCGATCGCGGTGTTCATGATCATGTTCGCCGCCTTCGTGTTCTTCAACCCGAACGCTCTGGGCCATCCGGACAACTATATCCCGGCCAATCCGCTGGTGACGCCGGCCCACATCGTGCCTGAATGGTACTTCCTGCCCTTCTACGCGATCCTGAGGGCGGTGCCGGACAAGCTGATGGGCGTCCTGATGATGTTCGGCGCCATCGCCGTGCTGTTCATCCTGCCCTGGCTGGACACCTCGCGGGTGAGGTCCTTGCGCTATCGTCCGACCACCCGGATGTATTTCTTCATCTTCGTGTTCGCCTGCTTCGTGCTCGGCCTCTGCGGCGCCCGGCTCCCGGACGAACCGGTCATTCCGGGCCTCAAGACCTTCCAGCTGATCGACGCCGATCTGAACTCGATGGTCTGGTTGTCGCGTGTCGCCACGGCCTACTACTTCGCGTACTTCCTGATCGTCCTGCCGGTTATGGGGCTCTCCGAAAAGCCTCTGCCCCAGCCTGAGTCGATCAGCGAGCCTGTATTGTCGCCGTCCGCCGCCGCTCCAGCCGGCGCCGTGGCCTCGCCCGAGAAGAGGGGTTGAGCCTGATGCTTCGCAAAGGTCTCGCCGTCGCCATGCTCGGACTCGCCCTTGTGGGCGGGCCGGCTCTGGCCGCCGGCTCCCAGAAAGAGCCCCGCACCGTCGACTGGAGCTTCTCCGGACCCTTCGGAACCTTTGATCGCGCCCAGCTCCAGCGGGGGTTCAAGGTCTACCGCGAGGTTTGCGCCGCCTGCCACTCCATGAACCTCATGTCGTTCCGGAACCTCGGACAGAAGGGTGGCCCCTTCTATGATCCGAAGTATCCGAACCCGAACGACAACCCCTACGTGAAGACCATCGCGAGGGAGTTTGAAGTCTCGGACATCGATCCCGAGACCGGGGATGTCGTGAAGCGGCCGGCCACTCCGGCGGACCGGTTCCCCGACCCCTATCCGAACGAAGCCGCCGCCCGCGCCGGAAACGGCGGGGCGCTGCCGCCGGATTTCTCGACCCTCTCAAAGGCGCGCAAGGGCGGGGCGGATTACGTGTACTCGCTGATGTCGGGCTATGTGACCCCGCCGCCGGGCCTGGAAGTGCCCAGTGGGCAGTATTACAACCCGTACATGTCCGGCGACGTCTCGGCCTTCTGGAAGGGTGAGGGGAAGGCGCCCAAGGGTGGTTTCATCGCCATGCCGCCCCAGCTCGCCCCTGACAAGGTGTCCTTCGACGATGGAACCAAGTCGACGATCGAACAGCAGTCCAAGGACGTGGCCGCCTTCATGGCCTGGGTCTCGGAGCCCAAGTTGGAAGAGCGCAAGGCCTTCGGGGTCGGCGCCATGGTCTATCTGCTGATCCTCGCCGGCCTGTTGTATGTCAGCTACCGGCGGATCTGGCGCAACGTCGCGCACTAGGTCGCTGCGAGACGATTGTTTCGGGGGCCGGTCGCCGCAAGGCGGCCGGCCCTTTCTTCTGGGCTCAGACGTTGAACCTGAAGTTCATGACGTCGCCGTCGTGGACGACGTAGTCCTTGCCCTCGGACCTGAAGCGCCCGGCCTCGCGGGCCCCGGCCTCGCCCCTGTGCCTGACGTAGTCGTCAAACGCTATGGTCTCGGCGCGGATGAAGCCCTTCTCGAAGTCCGTGTGGATGACGCCCGCGGCCTGGGGAGCGGTGGCTCCCACCGGAATGGTCCAGGCCCGCGCCTCCTTCGGACCGGCCGTAAAATAGGTCTGCAGGCCAAGCAGCGCATAGGCCTCGCGGATCAGCCGGTTCAGTCCCGGCTCATGCAGGCCCAGGGTCTCGAGGAACTCCGTCCGCTCCTCACGGTCGAGAAGGGCGATCTCGCTCTCGATCTGGGCGGAGATCACGACGCACTTGGCGTTGTCCCGGGCCGCCCGCTCGGCCACCTTCGCGGAGAAGGCGTTACCCTCGGCGGCGGATCCCTCGTCGACATTGCAGACATAGAGCGCCGGCTTTGCGGTCAGGAGCTGGAGCATCCTCCACCCCTTTTCTTCCCCGGCAGGAACCTTGGCCGCCCGGGTAGGCCGGCCCTCACGCAACTCGGCAAGGGCCAGGTTCATCAGGCCCAGCGTGGCGGCGGCCTCCTTGTCCCCCACCTTGGCGCGCTTCTCGAGGTTCACCACCCGCTTTTCGAGGCTCTCGAGGTCGGCCAGCATCAGCTCGGTCTCGATGATGTCCAGGTCGGAGATCGGGTCGATTCGGCCCTCGACGTGGGTGATGTCCTCGTTGACGAAGCAGCGCGAGACAAAGGCCACGGCGTCGCAGTCGCGGATATTGGCCAGGAACTGGTTGCCCAGCCCCTCGCCCTGGGCCGCGCCGCGGACCAGGCCGGCGACATCGACGAAGTTCATGCGGGCGGGGATGATCTCCTTCGACCCGGCGATGTCCGCCAGGGCTTCCAGCCGGGGTTCCGGGACTGCGACGTCGCCCACGTTCGGCTCAATGGTGCAGAAAGGGTAGTTCGCCGCCTGCGCGGCCGCCGTCTGGGTCAGGGCGTTGAACAGGGTCGACTTGCCGACATTGGGCAGGCCGACGATGGCGACTTTCAGGGCCATGACTCGGGACACTCCTCGGAACCAGAGGCGCGGCGACTAGCACGCGCCCGGATTTAGGTCACGCCGGATCGCCGGGCTTGCGGGGATCCAGCTTCTCGGCGGGGGCAAGGCGCATGACCGCAGCCTGAAACCGATCGTCTTCGCCCTGGGCGAGCAGGGGGGCGGCGTCCGCCAGGGCGTCCAGCAGGGCCGACACCCATCCTGCCTCGGTCTTGTGGAAGTCCGAGAGGACGTAGCCGTGCACCCGGTCCTTGTGCCCGGGGTGGCCTATGCCAAGACGCGCACGACGAAAGTCCGGACCGATGTGCGCCGTGACCGAGCGTACGCCGTTGTTGCCGGCCGCGCCGCCGCCCGTCTTCATGCGGAAGCGACCCGCGGCAAGGTCGATCTCGTCATAGAAGAGAACGAGGTCGGCTGGCGTGAGCTTGTAGAACTTCAGGGCGGCCGCGACCGATCGGCCGCTTTCGTTATAGAAGGTCTGGGGCTTGAGGATCAGGGCCTTCACCGGCCCTGCGGCGGTGTCGATGGTCCCCTCGCGGGCCAGACCCTGAAAGCGGCTCCGCTCGGGACCGAACGCCCAGCGGGAGGCGATGGCGTCCACGGCCCGGAAGCCGATGTTGTGGCGGTTGCCGGCATAGGCCGGCCCGGGATTGCCCTGACCCGCCAGGATCAGCATGGCGGGCCGTCGGCCGGGCCCTTAGGCCTCGGCGCCTTCCGCATTCGCGGCGGAGGCCGCAGCGGCAGAGCCCGCCACGGTGGCCACGACGACATCGCCCGACGCCGCCGGGGTGGCGCCTGCGGGCAGCTTCAGCGAACTGATGCGGATGGTCTCGCCGATATCGAGGCCGGTGAGGTCGTGGACGATTTCTTCGGGGATGTGATCCGCCGGGCAGTTCAGCTCGATCTCGTGCAGGACGATATTGAGCGTGCCGCCACGCTTTAGGCCAGGAGAGGCTTCGGAGTTGCGGAAATGGACCGGCACCGCAATACGGATCTGCTGGTGTGCGTCCACGCGGTAGAGATCAAAGTGCCACGGCGCGTCGGTGACCGGGTGCATGTCCACGGCCTTGGCGATGACCGGCTGGGCCTCCTCGCCATACTTGAGGGTCACCAGGTGGCCCAGGAGCTTGCCCGTAAAGAGCGCCTTGCGGAACTCATTGGCCCTGACGGCAATGGCCACGGGATCCTTGTCGCCGCCGTAGAGAACGCCGGGCACCTTGCCCTCCCGACGGGTGGCGCGGGCGCCGCCCGTGCCGGTGCGCTCGCGGACTTCGACGTTCAGAATGATATCGGCCATGGCCTTGCCTCGAAACGAAACCGCCGCGCGGACGCCGCGCGGCGACGGGTGACCCGCAAGGGGTCTAAGGGTGCGGCTAGATACACAAAACGCCCGCCCGTTGCAACGGCGGAGCCGCCGATGCGTCCGTGTTCTACTTCTTCTTGGCGGCGGGGCGCCGGACAGGGGGCTTGGCGGGCGTCTGGGGCCTGACCGTCGGGACGAACCGAGGCTCAAAGGGCTCCTTCTGTCCCGCCGCCCGGATCACGCATCGGCCGCTGTCCATCATGATGTGCTGCCCGAGGCAGAAGATATCCTCGTAGTAGGGCTTGGAGACCGCAAGGCACTGGTTGAGGTTCAGCTTGGTCATCCGTGCGCACCCGCCGATGTTCGGGTCCTGCATCACCGCCCCGACGGTTTCGTTGCGCATACCGCCGGCGTGTCCGAGGATCGCCATGGCGGCCACCGCCACCGCCCGTACGACGCTCTGGCTGTAAGGCGCTTCAACGGGACCTCCGGCCGGGCGTCGCCCTGCGGCGTGGGCCCTCAGGTCGGTCTCGGCCAGGTCGCTGTCGAACTGCACGGCGGACAGGGACTTGGCGGTGGCCAGACGCCCGGTGCGGTTGGCCACCTCGGCCTTTGACCAGGCCTGTCTCTGGACATCATAGGCGGACTGCTTCACGGCCTTGCCGGCGTCGTAGAGACGTTGGCCATCCTCCGCCAGGACCAGAGCGACCCGGCTGGCCGCCTCCCCGGATCCACGGATGGCCAGAACGTTATAGGGGTTGGCGGCCAGGCTGTCGGCCAGCTGCTGTCGCTGGACCTCGCCGATGGCCTGCGCCCGGACGCCCTCGACAAAGGTGGGGTCCTCGAGGGCGACGATCGCGCCATAGGCGATGGCGCCCTGCATGATCTGGCCCGGCTCGATGGCGCTGCCGGCCTCAACGGCCTTCGCCACCATGCCCCCGTTTGCGAAGGACGGCGAGATGGCCGAGACGCGGTCGATGAAGTTCCTGTAGGCCCCCGCCTGATCAACGATCCGGGGCCCCACCGTAACCTCGGGCGGCTTGCTCGGCGCAATGGTCGGCGCTGGGCGCTCGGGGCCACAGGCGGACAGCAGGGGCGTCGCCAGGGCGAGGGCGGCCAGTGTCAGGTGAAGGGATTTCGGGCGAAACATGCGCATGCGCTTGCCGGAGCCTTCCGTGGCGTGACCACTACTGAAGCGGATTATCGCCTGCTTCGGAATGGCGAGCAAACCCGACGCGTCAGTCAAAGAGTTTGGAGACCGATTCCTCGTTGGCGATCCGACGGACCGCCTCCCCGATGAGGCTGGCGCAGGTCACCACGCGGATCTTTGACGCCTGCGCCACTTCGGGCGTCGCCTCGATCGAGTCCGTGATGACCAGTTCCTTCAGGACCGAGTTCTCGACCCTTTGGTAGGCGGCGCCGGACAGCACCCCATGGGTGACATAGGCGGACACCTCCACTGCACCGGCGTCGATCAAGGACTGGGCGGCGTTGCAGAGGGTTCCCGCCGAGTCGACGATGTCGTCGAACAGGATCAGCCTGCGGCCTTCCACGTCGCCGATGATGTTGGCCACCTCGCTCTTGCCAGGCCCGGAACGGCGCTTGTCGACGATCGCCAGCTCGGCGTTGAGCCGGCTCGCCACGGCGAGGGCCCGGACGACGCCGCCCACGTCCGGAGACACGATGAGCAGCTCGTCCGTCCTTGAGTAGTTCGCCTTGATGTCGCTCGCCATGAGAGGGGCGGAGACAAGGTTGTCCGTCGGGATGTCGAAGAACCCCTGGATCTGGCCGGAGTGCAGGTCCATCGTCAGCACCCTGTCGGCCCCTGCGCGGGTGATCAGGTTGGCCACCAGCTTGGCCGAGATCGGCGTCCGGCCTCCCGTCTTCCTGTCCTGGCGGGCATATCCGAAGTACGGCATGACCGCTGTGATCCGCCGCGCTGACGCCCGCTTCAGGGCGTCGATGCAGATCAGCAGCTCCATCAGGTTGTCATTCGCCGGATAGCTGGTCGACTGGATGACGAAGACGTCCTCACCCCGGACATTCTCGTCGATGGCGACGAAGATCTCGTTGTCAGAGAACCGTTTGACCTGGGCCCGGGTCAGGGGCAGGTCCAGGTGCGAGGCGACCGCCTCCGCCAGGGTCCTGTTGGAGTTGCCCGCCAGCAGTTTCATTGCGACCCTCCGCCTCGTCTCGCCCCCGGCGCTTGTAGGCAGGGCGGGGGGAGGGGGCAAGGGCCGCTTCCGGGAATTCAGATTCAGATCAGGGCGATCGCGGAAAGAAGTCGCCCGAAGTCCGGTTCGTTGCGATGGAGGGCCCGTCGATTGGAGTAGTACCGGTGGGCGTCTGCATAGGTGTCCTCTCCGATCCATTCCGATTTCACCACGCCCGCCCTCGCAAGCCGGGAAAGAGCGTAACCGGGCAGGTCGAACAGCAGCCGGTCTCCACCGCCGGGCCGGAAAAAAACCTCATCCTTGCGGCTTTCGCCTGTCACCTGCTCCCTGAACTCGGGTCCGACCTCATAGGACGCCGGACCAATGCATGGTCCGACCACCGCGACGATTCGCTCAGGGCGGGCGCCGAGCCCGATCATTGCGGCGACGCCGGCCTCGATCACCCCTGAGAGGGCGCCGCGCCATCCGGCGTGGACGGCGCAGACCACCCGCGCCTCGGGATCGGCCATCAACAGCGGAGCGCAATCCGCCGCCAGGGCTCCGCAAAGGACGCCGGGCGTCCGTGTTGCAACGCCGTCTCCCTGAGGGCGCTCGGGGCCAAAGGGTCGTTCCGCGGTATGGACGGACGCCGAGTGCACCTGATAGGCGATCGACAGGCTGCCGGCGGGAAGTCCCAGGGCCGCCGTCGCCCGGGCCTGGTTTTCCGCGACGTCGGCGGGATCGTCGCCAGAGCCGGCGCCGACGTTGAGGCCGGCGTACACCCCCCTGGAGACTCCGCCCCGCCGGGTGAAGAAGCCGTGTCGGACCCCGGCGACTTCAAGCCGGGGCGAAGTCAGGACCTCGAGGGACTCTCCGGTCATCCACGCCCTCCGAAACCCGGCGGCCGCAGGCCGGGCGAGTGCAGGGCGGCGGCCAGGAAGAGCTCGCCCATCTGGTCCGGGGCGGTCAAGCGCTCGACCTGACGGTGCAGCCGCCCGGTGTCGTCCGGACGGGCCCGGCTGAGCGCGGCGGCCCGCGCCTCCAGTCCCAGAGCCGACAGGAACCGTCCCTGGGCGATGGGCCCGGACGTCTCGATCCCCTCCCTGCGGGCGGCCGCAAGGACCGAGGGAAAGTCGGCGTGGGCGGTAAGGTCGGCCTGTCCCGGACGAGACAACGGATCTTCCCGGACATGCCCGCTGATGGCCTGAAGGGTGTCGCCCAGGCCGGGTTCCGCCCGGCCATAGTCGATCAGAAGGGCCGCCCCGCCGTCGGCGGCGATCCGGGCTGCGATGTCAGCGCCGAGGGCCTCCTGCGCCGGGGAATGTTCCCGCACGGCGCCCTCCCAGGCCGGATCGAAGGAGACGCCCGGGGACGGCGCGAGGCCGAACACCAGCCGGTCTCCTGCAAGCCCGACCCGGCGCTCCTTCCAGCTTCCGTCCCGCCACTCCCACTGGCGGATGGGCAGACAGTCCAGAACCTCGTTGGCGACAAGCAGGAGGGGCGCCCCGGCGGGAATCTCGTCCAGTCGGTCGACCTGTCCGGCGACGGGGCCGAGTTTGAGCCGCTGGCGGGCGCGCAGCGGCTGTGACGGTTCCACCAGCCAAAGGTCCGAGGCTTCAAGGAATCCAGGTTCGAGACGCGCGGCTCTGAGGATGTCGGACATCAGCGCGCCGTCCCCGGGGCCCAGCTCCACGAGCCGGAACGGCCGGGGTCGACCCATCTGGCGCCAGAGGTCGACCATCCAGAGGCCGATCAGTTCGCCGAACATCTGGCTGACGAGGGGAGCCGTCAGGAAGTCTCCGCCTCCGGCCCGGTCGCCAAGCGCAGGCCGGACGGCGTAGTAGCCGTCCTTGGGGTCATGAAGGCAGATGTGCATGTACTCGGCCACGCTGATCGGCCCGCCTGAGCGGATTCGCTCTGCGATCCGTTCGGCCAGCCTCACCGGGCGCCGGCGGCGGGGCCTTGGGCCAGTCCCCGCCGGATGAGCCAGGCGCCGAAGATCACCATTGGCAGGCTGAGGATCATGCCCATGGTCATCCCTAAGGGAAACTCGGGCATGTAGAAGTCCGGCTCGCGCACCGTCTCCACAAGGCTCCGGAAGACCCCGTATCCGACGAAGAAGAGACCGGCGGTGACGCCGGGCCGGGACAGCAGTCCCGCCCTGTGGGTCGCCCACCGCAGAAGGACGAAGAGGAGCAGGCCCTCCAAAAGCGCCTCATAGATCTGGCTCGGGTGCCGGGGCTCCGCGCCCGCTCCGGGGAAGACCATGCCCCAGGGCAGGTCGGTCGGGCGGCCCCAGAGCTCCCCATTGATGAAGTTGGCGATCCGGCCAAGGAAGAGGCCGATGGGGACCACGGCGCAGACCATGTCGCCCAGCGAGAAGATGTCGAGCCCCCTGCGACGGACAAACATCGCCACGGCGACCAGGACGCCGAGACAGCCTCCGTGGAAGCTCATTCCGCCGTTCCAGACCCTCAGGACCTCGATCGGGTCCGTCAGAATGAGGGTGGGCGTGTAAAACAGGACATGGCCCAGCCGTCCTCCAACAATGATCCCCAGGGTGATCCACAGGACGAGGTCTTCCAGGCCTGACTTGTCCACAGGCGCTCCGCGCGCGCCCCACAGGGCCTGCTGACGGATCAGGGCCGCCGCGTAGCGCCAGGCCAGAAGGATGCCGGCGATATAGGCGAGGGCGTACCAACGGATGGCCACCGGTCCGATCTGAATCAGAACGGGATCGATCTCCGGGAAGGGCAGGGCCAAGGGGCGCCTCCGTGTCGCTACGGAGGCAAGGTCTAGCCGAGAAGGTCTTCGCTTTCACCCCCGTTTGCCCCATATTCCCCGACATGCAGACGCAAAACCCCTTCCTCGACGAAATGGCGCGGCTCACCAACGCCGCGATGGGACTGGCCCAGAGCGCCGGCGAGGAGGCCCGCGCCGCCTTCCGGTCCCAGGCCGACCGCTGGGTCGCCGAACTGGACCTCGTGCGGCGAGACGAACTGGACGCCCTCAAGGCGGAGATCGCCGCCCTTCGCGACGAGGTCGCAGCCCTCCGCACGGCGGCTCCGGCCAGGGCGCCCCGCAAGCCAAAGGCGAAATGATCCACAGGTCCTGGGCCGTTCAGGCCCGATAGAAGGTGAATCCCGCTGTAGGGAATCTCCTGATCCGGATTAGCCTGCCTCAGCGCATCGACGATTCGAGTTCGTTGAGGAGGTCGCCGCACCCATGGATTCGCTCCTGTCCGAGGACGAGGCCCTGTTCAGCCAGGACCCGCTGGATGTGGTGGAGCATGTCCTGGAGGCTGAAAATCTGAAGTTCGACCGCACCGAAAAGGGCGATGTCGCATTCACCCTCTCCGGCGGCTGGCGGGATTTTGGTCTCTGCTTCACCTGGCGTCCCGATGTGGATTGTCTCCAGGTCAGCCTGTCCCTCGACATGTGTGCGCCCGCCGCCTTGCGGGGGCAGGTCTTCGAGCTTCTCGCGGGGGTCAACGCCCGGGCGTCGCTGGGGCTGTTCGAAATGCGGGACGACGGGGAAATCCTCTTCCGGTTCGGCACGCCGCTGCTGCCGGGAGAGTATCCCGGCCTTGGCCAGACCGCGGGCATGATCGACGTCGCCATGGAGGCGGCGGAGCGGTTCTTTCCGGCTTTCGACTTCCTGATCCGCTGCGGCAAGCCGCCTGCGGAGGCCCTGGCCGCCTGCATGTTCGAGACTGTCGGCGTCGCCTGACGTCCTTTCTCCATCGGGCTTTCTCCATCGGGAAGGTTTCCTCCGGGCCGAGGAGTCTCTAAGGGGGCGGGACCGGAGGCGGTGATGACCCCAGTTCTGATGCTTGGCGCCGGGCGCCTGGGAGGCGCCCTGATTGAAGGCTGGAGCCTTTACGGCGGGCCGGTCGGCGCAGACCTCATGATCCTTGACCCCGCACCGTCCGAGGCCGCTCTCGCCGCCGGGCGGGCGGGCGCCCTCCTGACGCCCGGGCCAGCGGACCTGGCCCGCGCGGCGACGGTCGTCCTTGCGGTGAAGCCCCAGGTCTGGCGGGAGGCGGCGGCGGCCATCACTGGAGACCTCAATCGCGACGCTGTGATCATCTCGGTCGCGGCGGGCGTCCGCGCCGCCGACATTTCGGAAGCCTTCGGGGGACGTCCGGTCGCCAGGGTCATGCCGACCACCGCTGTGGCGGTGGGCCGGGGGGTCGCCAGCCTCTTCGCCCCCGACCCCGAGGCGGGCCGTCGCGCCCGCGCCCTCTTCGGCCTGGTCGCCACCGTCGTGGACCTCCCCCGGGAGGACCTTCTGCACGCCGCCACCGGGGTCTCAGGTTCGGCGCCGGCCTATTTCTACGCCTTCGTGGAGGCCCTGGAGGCGGCCGGCTTCACAGCGGGACTGCCGACCGACGCCGCCCGGGACCTCGCCCGGGCCACCATGATCGGCGCCGCGGCCCTGCTGGACGCCAGCGGCCAGGACCCTGCCGAGCTCCGGCGCCAGGTGACCTCGCCCAAGGGCACGACCGAGGCCGCCCTGGAGGTCCTGATGGGCGAGGGCGGGCTGGGTCCTTTGCTGGAAGCCGCAGTCGGCGCCGCCACGCGCCGTTCGGCTGAGCTTGGGAGTTAGGGTCCGGACTCATAACCACCGGATGACGGTGGCGGCCAGGGCGATTGCGCCGATGAAGGACTTGATGTTGCGATCGAAGCGGGTGGCGATGCGTCGCCAGTCCTTCAGGCGGCGGAACATGCGCTCGATGACGTTGCGCTGGCGGTAGATAGCGGCGTCGTAGTCGTACTGGATCTTGCGGTTCTTGCGGGGCGGGATGACAGCCTGGGTCCCGCGTCCAGCCAGCCATTCGCGCAGGGCCTGGCTGTCGTAGCCCTTGTCGGCGACGAGTTCGGCTGAGGGTGGCATGGCTTCGATGCAGAGCTGGGCGACCTTGCAGTCGTGGACGTTTCCGGGGGTCAGCAGAAGGACGAGAGGGCGGCCCTTCGCGTCGCAGACGGCGTGGAGCTTGGTGTTGCGCCCGCCTTTGGTGAGGCCGACACCATGAGCCAAGGCCCCCCTTTTCCGCCGCCGGCGCAGCGATGGACCTTGATGCAGGTGCTGTCGACGAACAACCGGTCCGGCGCGTCCTCGGCGCCGGCCAGGGCGCTGAAGATGTCTTCCCATATCCCGCGCTCGGCCCAGCGCACGAAGCGGTTGTAGAGCGTCTTCTTCGGACCGTAGACGCCCGCGCAATCGGTCCACCGGCCGCCGCAACGCAGGGCGTGGACGATCCCGCTCAGCACCCGACGATCATCCACCCGCTTCTTGCCGCGCACGTCGGTCGGCAGCAACGGCTCGATCCGAGCCCACTGCGCATCCGAAAACCAAAAGAAATCAGACATCCAACGCCTCCAGCCTCGGAAGCAGTGAATCATGCGCCGGTCACCAGCGGAATCCTGTTACTGGGTCCGGACCCTAGTCCGCCGAGGTCCAGGTCTGGCCCTGGCAGATCACCGCAATGCACCCCTCGACCTTCAGGACGCCGCTGGCGGTGAGGCTGAGCTTGGAGTCGTAGGTCCGCCCGGTGTTCGGATCATAGATCTTCCCGCCGCCCCAGCGCCCTGGCCCAACGGGCTTGAAGTCGCGCAGAATCTGGAGCCCAAGAATTGGGCGGTTCCGCAGGGCGGGATTGGGATTGGCCTCGTCCCGCGCTTCGGAGGCGGGCTTCCCGTCCCTGTTCCGGCCAGAGATGATAACGCCGCACAGCTTGTCACCGCAGGGGGCGATGCGAACCTTCCCCTGCTTGTCCTCTGTGAACCAAACGCCGACCGGCGACGTGCTTGCGAAGGCCGTACCGGCGGAAAGAGCCAGAGCGATGCTGGCGATGAAGGTTGTCGTAATTGGTGTCATGGGATCCCCCGCAAGTTTAACCCCGGTATCGTCTGCAATTCCCCCCAGGTCAATTTCCTACGGCGCCGGGCAGTCGCAGGACTGCCCGCAGTCCGCCGAGCGGGGAGTCCTCCAGGAGGACATCCCCGCCGTGGCTTCGCGCGGCGTCCCGGGCGATCGCCAGCCCAAGTCCCACACCCTTGGTGTTCTGGTTTCTCGAGGGATCGAGCCGGTTGAACGCCCGGAAGGCTTCCTCGCGACGCTCAGGCGGGATGCCGGGCCCATCGTCGTCCACCCGGATGGTCACGCTGGACGCCGTCGCTTCGACCTCGACCCGAACCTCCTGGCCGTGCACCGCGGCGTTGCCGATCAGGTTGGCCAGGGCGCGTTTGAGAGCGCTGCGACGACCGTGAAAGGACGCCTGCGGAGGAGCGGAGACGGACACCTTCGCCCCGGTTCGGCGGGCCCCGTCCGCAGCCTCCTCGACGAGCGCCGCAAGGTTCAGGTCCACCGCCTGTTCGCCGCCTTCGCCACGGGCGAAGGCCAGGTACTCATCGATCATGTGCTCCATTTCCGCCAGATCCTGCTTCATGGCCCCGATCGAGGGACTTGGATCTGCGAGGGCGAGTTCGAGCCTGAGCCGGGTCAGGGGCGTCCGGAGGTCGTGGCTGACAGAGGCCAGCAGGGCGGTGCGCTGCTCGATATGTCTCTGGATCCGCGCCTTCATGGCGAGGAAGGCGTGGGCGGCCTGACGAACCTCGCGGGCTCCGTGGGGCTTGAACGCCGGTGCGTCCCGACCGCGGCCGAAGTCCTCCGCCGCCTGGGCGAGCCGCTCGATGGCGCGGACCTGGTTGCGGATGAACAACAGCGAGACGCCCGTGAGGATCAGGGTCGCAGCGGCCATCCAGCCCAGGAAGATGGCTCCCTGGGTGGCGACAGCGCGTTCCTTGGGGGCCAGGACCCTCAGCACGCCGCCCCGGGCCGCGACGCGGATGTCCACATAGGCAGGATATCGCGTCGTATCGAACCAGAAGGGTGCGTCGATCCGGGACGACAACGCCTGCCGGAGGGAGGAGTCCACCGCCGGGAGCGCACTCCGCCGCCGTGTTTCGGGCAATGGCCTGCCCGGCAGGAAGGCGATGGACAGGCTCATGGACCTCTCCGCGCGGCCGGCCGTCCTGGCCAGGCCGGTGGGCGAGGGATCATCCTCGTAGCTCTCGAGCGCCCAGGCGATGTCGCCCGCGAGGCCTTCCGACAGCCGCATGGTGACTGTCCGCCAGTGCGCGTCGAAGAACACCCACGCCACCGCCAGCTGCATCAGGGCCACCGGCAGGACGATGATCAGAAAGGTGCGCCCGTAAAGGGTGGCCGGCAGGCTGCGCTTCAGGAGCCTGCGCCAGGCCGCGGACGCCGGAGCCGGAGTCGTCATCAGTCCGGCGCCAGAAGATAGCCGATCCCGCGGACGGTCTGGAGGTAGCGCGGAGACCTCGGATCCGCCTCGATCTTTCTCCGCAGCCGGGTGACCTGGATGTCGATCGCCCGGCCTGCGGGATCGACATCGGGCTGGATGAGTTCCCTTCGCTCGACCGGCTGATGGGGGTCCCGGGCCAGTCGCCGCAACAGGCTCACCTCGGCCTCCGTCAGTCTGACGGGCCGTCCTTCCCGTGTCAGTTCGCCCCGGGAGGGATCAAACACACAGGGGCCAAGGCTCAGGCCCGGCCCGACGGCGCCCGGCGACTCGGCGACCCGGCGAAGGATGGCTTCGATCCTGAGGACGAGCTCCTCGGGTTCGAAGGGCTTTGGCAGATAGTCGTCAGCGCCGCGCCGGAGACCCTCGATACGGTCTTCAGGGTCGCCCCGCGCGGTCAGCATGAGGACTGGCAGTCTGCCTGTCCGCCCTGGCTGGCTGCGAAGCCAGGCGACGAGGGACAGGCCATCCTCGCCGGGCATCATGACGTCAAGAATGGCGAGGTCGAAATCAAGGGCGTCAAGAAGACGGCGTGCAGCTTCAGCCCCCGCGGCGACCGAGACGCGGAATCCCCGGCGTCGAAGGAAGGCGCGCAGGAGTTCACGGATCCTGTCGTCGTCATCAACCACCAGAAGGTGCCGGGGCGTGTCGGAGACGGACGAACTCATCCCGGCGCTATCCAGGCCCGGTCCGGTCTAGACCATTGACGCCGGACCTTCCCGGGGCTGTAAGGGACGGCCTTCGAGAGGAGAAAAGCTTCCAATGTCACTCGTTCCCTTTGATGACCGCGACGGCTGGATCTGGCTTGACGGCCAGTTTACCCCCTGGCGCGAGGCGAAGGTGCACGTCCTGACCCATGGCCTCCACTATGCGTCCGCCGTGTTCGAGGGTGAGCGCATGTATGGAGGCGAAATCTTCAAGCTCCGCGAGCATACCGAGCGCCTCTTCAAGTCTGCGGAGATCCTCGACTTCGAAATCCCCTTTACGGTGGACGAGATCGATCAGGCCTGCAAGGACACCTGCGCGCGGAACGGCCTGGAAGACGCCTATGTCCGGCCGATCGCCTGGCGGGGGTCCGAGATGATCGGCGTCTCGGCGCAGAACACGAAGATTCACGTGGCCGTCGCGGTCTGGGACTGGCCCTCCTACTTCTCGCCGGAACAGAAGGCGAAGGGCATCCGGATGTGCTGGGCCAAGTACCGCCGCCCTTCGCCCGAGACCGAACCCGTGCACGCCAAGGCCACTGGCCTCTACATGATCTGCACCCTCTCGAAGCACGCCGCCGAGAAGGCTGGCTATACCGACGCCATGATGCTCGACTATCGCGGCTATGTGGCCGAGAGCACGGGCTCGAACGTCTTCTTTGTTCAGGACGGGGCGCTCATCACGCCAACACCGGACTGCTTCCTGAACGGCCTGACGCGGCAAACGGTGATCGACATCGCCCGGGCCAAGGGTTTTGAGGTGGTCGAGCGTCACATCCTTCCCGAAGAACTCTCCGGGTTTTCCGAATGCTTCGTGGTCGGCTCGGCGGCCGAGGTGACCCCGGTCTCGGAGATCGGCGAGTACAGGTTTACTCCCGGCAATATCTCGCTGAGCCTGATGGATGACTACGCCCGGCTCGTGCGGCGCCAGCCCTGACCTCGCGGATCAGTCCCTGCGCCCGGCCCAGAAGCGGACAGTCCGCTTCGCAACTTCCCGGGGCAGGGCGTCGTAGATTTCCCCATACTCCCGGGCGCGCCCCATGGGGTTGTTCTCCCGGCCGAGCACTAGCACCGCCAGAGTGATGAAGATGGCGCGGTCGAAGCCTGCCGCCTTGCAGATGATGGACAGGGCGTCCAGTTCGCGCCGATCGTAAATTTTTTGGGCAGTCTCGAAGTCCACGCCCGCCAGTCGCGAAATCGCGATGAGGTAAGCAGTAACATCACCGCTCCGCAGGAAGCCGACCAGAGCGCTCGGGCTGATGGTTCCGCGGATCTCCGCAGACTTGACCGTCTTCTGGGCGTGGGCGAAGTCGTCGGGCACAGGCTTCTTGCGCGTAGTGACCCGATTCCGGCTCTGGCGAAGGGCCTCATCCAGATCTTCCGGCTTGATCTGGGAATTGCGCTGCAGGATGAAGCTGCGCATCCGCGACTCCACCTGGAAATACATCTCGTTCAGGAGGTCCACAGGCAGCTTGGCATAGCGGACGACGGCCGACTGCAGGGCCGGAAGCTCAATCGCCCGGTCCACCAGCCTCTCATGCGCCTCTCTGGACAGGTTGACAGAGGCGTTGGCGAGCAGAATTTCGAGCGTGTCTTCCTCCGCGCGCTCGATGATCACCCCCGAGACGCTGACCGGAAGGTTGGAGCGCTTAGCGATCGCCTTGAGGTGAGCCTCGCTGCGGGTGCGGGCCACCTCCAGGAGATCCTCCTCCGAGAGGGCCCTCGAAAGCTGAAGGATCGGGCTGGCGACATCTATGGTCTCGTCGAGGGCGAGATTCCGGATCAGGTCCTTGGGGGGCACCCGCGCCAGGGCCATTCGGTTGGCGAGTTCGGCGCGGACCTTGCTCTCCATCTCCTGGGCGAGCTGGCTGAGAACCTCGTCGAACAGATCCAGTTCGGGATCGTCAGCGCGCGGCCCGAACTGAAAATACATGTCCGCGACACGATGCATCAATTCGCGACGCCGTTCCCCGGACCTGTCCCGGGCCAGCTCCATGAGCTGTGAGGCGCTTTGCTTCATACTGGATCACTCGCGGCGGGCGTTTCTGCAGCCTACAACGGGAAATTGTCCCGCAGAAGTCGGACCCTATCCCCCGCGCTGTTAAGTAGAGCCTAACGTCCTCGCCACCCTCCTGCGCTCCACGCGCTCCGGGCCGGCCTGAACGGCCCCCCCATTGTGGCCAGGAGCGCCAGGGCGGCGATCCTCCGGTCGGACTTGATCGTATTGCCCGCATCAAGGCTCCGCCCTGCGACCTCAGGGAGCCGATCCCGATCTTCAGGATGGTCCTCCCCGGTTCGGTGAACACCCAAGCCGGCTCTCAGGGCCCGGAGAGGCGGGTCGGGTCAGCAGGACACGCCGGGCGTCTTTGCAGACGGTTTGGCGCGGGTCGGGGAGCCGCCTTCACTTCAGGTGGTCAAGCGGCATCGGCGCCACGTTCTGCAGATTGTACGAGAAGAGCAGGTTCACGATCCGCCAACCGCTGTCACCCTTGATCATCTGCCAGCTTTCCGCGCCCCAGTTGGTCACCTTGTCGTTCTCCGTGAAGGCGTAGCGGAAGGTCACTGTCGCCAGCTGGCCGTCGCTGACGATCATCGGCGGACCGAACCGCTCGGCAAGCGCTGAGCCCTTCACCTCCGGGGCGCCGATGAGCTGGTGAGCTCCCTGGTCTTCGAGGGCGGCGACAGGGGTGTTCGTCGCTTTCTCGATCCATGCGCGGGAGGAGGGATGCCCGGTTGCGCGCCAGCTGATCGTGTTCTCATGGAAGACAGACTTGAGCGCCTCAAGATCCTGCGCGCGGATCGCTGCGTCAAAGCGCTTGATGACCGCACCGATCTCGGCCGAGTCGCTCTGCGCCATGGTCGCCGCAGGTGCGGGTTGGGCATTCACCGCGCCTGACGGGGCCAGCGCCAGCAGGACCAGACTTCCCGCGACGATGAGTTCACGCATCATGCTCTCCTCTCTTTCGTACCTGGGCGTGACCCTTGACGCAGGGCGCGACCGGCAGGCAATGTTCCATTCAACAAACTTTTATTGTTTTACATAAAGGAATGTCAAGATGGAGAGGGCTCAATGGTCCGGCGCGCCGACTGTGCGGCGGGTTCGACGCGTCGTGCAGGTCCTGGGGATCAGTCTTGTCGCGCTCTATCTGGCCATGTGGCTAAGGCCCCCCAACCCCGTCGTCGAAGTCCTCCGCGCAGGTCCGGGCGGCAACCCGTGGGTCGAAGCTGCAATGCTTATCGGGGCGATGGGCCTGTTTGCAGCCCTGCTGCAGCTCGAACGCGTGCTCGGCGCGCTCGAACGGGGCTTTCCCTTCACCCGCGAGATCGTGACGGGGTTCTATCGCTTTGCGGCGCTCGCGAGCGGATCGATGTTCATCGTCGTCGCGGCGCCGACCCTGGGATCGCTGACGAGTTTGGTTCCGCACGGGGTGGCCATCACCCTGAGGATGATTGATGTCCTTCTCCTGGTGATTTGCTTGTCCTTCTTCGCCGTCGCCGCGCTGATCGCCGAGGCGGTGCGGATCGACCGCGACAACCGTTCGATTGTCTGACGTATGCCGATTGTCGTGCGACTGGACGTGATGCTGGCCCGGCGCAAGGTGCGGTCACGGGAATTGGCGGCATATGTCGGTATCACCGAGGCCAATCTTTCCCTGCTTAAGTCAGGGCACGTAAAGGGCATCCGCTTCGCTACACTCGCGGCGATCTGCAAACATCTTGATTGCCAGCCGGGCGATCTGCTCGAATTCGTCGATACCGACGAGGTTTGACCGCTCCCACGTCAATGATGGGACCTGCGAGCGGCGGAGAGAGGCGTCCCCTGCCGGTGTAAGAATATCGTCTGCTTTGCCGCCTCGCATAACATCAGATCATGCGCAGGGTGTGCGTCGATCAATCGCGGCCCGAAGAAGAACCCGTTGGTCTGGCCGCACTTTGGAGAGGGCCGCCTGGATGCTGATCAGTCTGGAACTCGTCTCCCACCCATCCCTGACGATAGCGGCGCGCCGAAAGGCGCCAGCCTCTACAACGAACAACGACTGGATGAAGGATGGATATGGATATGGATAGCCAGGTGGACAGGGCGTGAGATGTTCGAACGCCAGATGGCCTATCCTGGTCGCGGCTGCGACCGAGTATCCAGTCTCCTCCGCAATTTCCCGACGCAGGGTCCGCTGTTCATCCTCGCTAGTCTCCCGGCGTCCTCCGGGCATCACATGGAAGGATCCATCGGGATCTGTCACCATCACCACTTTACCTCTTTGGAAGACGACACCTCGCACCGACGTGAGCAGTGCATCAGGTGGAGGAGTATCCGAAAGCACGAGCTGCAGCTGGAGACGTGAAGCGCCCCAATCTACTGTCGTGCTGAAAATGACACGCGGCTCAGAGGAGGGCGGGGTCGCGCGCACTTTCCTCATGCAAAAGCAAATCCTGTAGCATGATCCGTCGGGTCCAAAGGCGTCACCCCGGTTCCCAGTGGGGCGGGCTCGCGACAGGCTTCAGTGACATCTGGGCTCGCAGTCGCTGAGCGTGCGGACGCCTCGGCGGCTTCCCCTGCGACCGTCGCGCAGTCGAGTGGGCATACCTGGGGCCTGCGGGAGTATCCATCTTAGTCGTTGCGGCGCCCCAATTTAGGACTTGGCCCATAAAGAACCCTTCAAGCCTGAAGGCAAACAGCATCACCAGAGAGCAGAATCAAACATTTAACGGCCGCGCCACCAGCGCAGGCCCGCCCGCTCCAGGCGCTCCAGGCCGGCGTGCACGGCCACTCCCATCACCGCCAGGACCAGCAGGGCGGCGATCATCCGGTCGGTCTGGAGCTTGTTGCCTGCATCCAGGATCTGCCAGGCGAGGCCGCGCACGCCGCCCGACCCCGCGGCGAACTCCGCCACGACCGCACCGATGATGGCCAGTCCCGCGCCGACCTTCAGCCCCTCCATCAGGAAGGGAACTGCGGCAGGAAGGCGGAGGCGCATCACCCTCTGCAGGCGATTGGCCCCGTAAAGGTCAAACAGGCGCTCGAGGTCCGGGTCCGCAGACCGCAGCCCCGTCACCGCGCCGGAGAAGATGGGGAAGAAGGCCACCAGCACGGCGAGGGCGATGACCGCCCGCTCCGGGTGGTCGATCCCGGCCCAGATCAGGATCAGGGGCGCGACGGCGACGACAGGGGTGACCTGCAGCGCGGAGGCGAGAGGGCGGACGGCCCGTTCAATGAGCGGGCTCAGCCCCACGAGGATGGCGAGGGCAAGCGCGCAGGCCGCAGCCAGCGCCAGGGCGACAAGCGCTACGGAGAGGGTGTTCCAGGCGGCCGGAACCAGGACCGGCAGGCCCTCCACGGCCGCCACGGCCACCTGCGACGGAGGCGGCAGGAAGTAGGCCGGCACGCCAGTCATGCGACAAGCCAGCTCCCAGCCTCCGAGGAGAAGCAGGATCAGCCCCAGCGGCGCAAGGGTGTCCGTCAGCCGGTTCATGGTCCGGCCTCCGCCCCACGGGCCAGCAGGGCCGAGATTGTCTCCGCCGCCTCCGTGAAGACGGGCCAGGTCCGGAAGCCCGGCGGCCGGGGCAGGGGCGCCTCCACCCGCACCTCGCCTGCGATGCGACCGGGCCCCCGGGTCAGGACCACGATGCGTTCAGCCATGTAGGCCGCTTCCTCGACATTGTGGGTGACGAAGACGATGGCCGGACGGGTCTGGGACCAGAGGGCCAGGACGTCGTCGGCCAGGGTCCGCCGGGTGATCTCGTCAAGGGCGGCGAAGGGCTCGTCCAGCATCAGCAGACGGGGGCGGGTCACCAAAGCCCGGGCGAGGGAGGCGCGCATGGCCATACCCCCCGAAAGCTGGGCCGGGCGTGAGCCTTCGGTCCCCGCAAGGCCGACCCTGGCCAGGGCCTCGGCCGCCTGGCTCCGGGCCTCCGCCTTCGGCGTCCCCGCCAGCTCCAGGGGCAGGGCGACGTTCGCGCCGGCGCTCATCCAGGGGGCGAGGGTCGGGGCCTGGAAGACGACGGAGGTCTCGCCGCGTCCGGCCGCCCGGCGCACCTGGCCGCGACTGGCCGGCTCCAGCCCCGCAAGGAGGCGCAGGGCGGTGGACTTGCCGCAGCCCGAGGGTCCGACCAGGGCGATGATTTCGCCCTCCGCCACGGCCAGGGAGATCGGGCCCAGGGCGCGACCCCGCCCGCGATAGTCGACCTCGACGTCCTCAAGGGCGGCGGCGATGCTCACCGCCTACTTCCCCGCCGCCGGCCGGACGAAGTCGAGAGTGTAGGCCTTGGTGTAGTCGAGGTCCTTCGGATAGACGCCCTGGGCGATGGCCATCTCGGCGAAGGCCTTCCAGCGCGCGTCCGTCATGACCCCGACCCCGCCGCTGGCGGCGTCACCGCCCTCGACGAGGGCGTACTGGCGCATCTTCTCCCGGGCCTGGTCCAGGATGTCCTGGGTCATCTCCGGGTTGTCCTTCAGGATCAGGGCGTCTCCGGGCTTGGGGTCGCCGGTCAGGTAGGACTTCCACCCCGCCGCGCTGGCCTCCACAAAGGCGCGGACCCTGGCCGGGTCCTTGTCGATCAGGGCCTGGGGAAAGAGGATCATGGCCGCATACGAGGGATAGCCGTTGTCCGCCAGCAGGAAGACCCTGGGCTTCAGCCCGGCGGTCTTCTCGATCGTGTAGGGTTCGCTGGTCAGATAGCCCTGCTGGGCCACCGACTTGTCCGACAGGAACGGGGCGGCGTTGAAGGTGTACTTGCGGATCTGGGCGTCCTCGAAGCCGTACTTCGACTTCATCCAGACCCAGAAGGCCGTGACCGAGGCGTCGGAGAGCAGGATCGGCCGGCCCTTGAGGTCCTCGATCCGCTCGATCCCCTGGTCCGGATGGGCGATCAGGACCTGGGGGTCCTTCTGCATCATGGCGGCTACGGCGCGGATCGGGGCGCCCTGGTTGGCGAGATTGAGGACGATGAAGCTGTTGGAGCCCATCCCGGCCTCCACCGCGCCTGCGGCCAGAAGCTGGGGGACGTTCACCCCGGGTCCGCCCTGGACGATCTGCACCTTCAGGCCGCGCTTCTCGTACTCGCCTGTCGCCAGGGCCTGATAGAAGCCGCCCTGCTCGGCCTGGGCCCGCCAGTCCGTGGCGAAGCGGATGACCCCGGCTTCGCCGCCCGGCTGCGCCGCCTCCTTCGGCGGGGAGCAGGCCCAGACCAGGCCCGCGGCGGCCAGGATGGCGATTGTCCGGATGAACTTCATGGTGCGACCTCCGGGATCCTTCAGGGACCCCGGCAAACTAGGCGCCTTTCAGGGGAAGGCAACCGCGAAGGTCCCCTTTTGCAAGGGGCCCACGGCAAGAGGGCGACGCACCGGTCGCCCGGTCCGCCGCCCTCTTTCAGATCCGTTGGGAGATCTGAGTCCCGAGGCGGGTCGGCTGAGGTCCTGCAGGTCGCCCCGCAGGTTCCGCCGCGCCCGGAACCGCGATCCTGAGCCTCCCGCAGGGTCGCCCCCGCCGTCCGCTCCGATCCGGCTCTCCCGCCCGGCGCGGTCCAGGTCGCCCCTTCCGTTCACCGCGCGTCGCCTCTCGACGTCCCCACGCTCTCACCGGCCCGCCCGCCCGGCAAGACCTCCTGATCCGCCGCGCGTGGGCGAGGTGGTGGACAGGCTGTGAGCGAACTGTGGAAGGTCGGTGGATGACGCGAATTTCGTGAGCGAATCCAGTTCGTGGCCGATCTCCACAGGAACCCTGAGGGTCAGCCGCCGGAGGCCAGGCTGGCCTTGAGCTCCTCCAGTTCCAGCCACTCGGTCTCGGCCGTCTCCAGGCGGGAGCGCGCCGCCTCAAGCTCCGCGGTCAGGCGTTCGAAGGCGCCGGGATCGCGGCGGTATAAGCCGGAATCCGAAAGACGCAACTCCAGGTCCCGGATCTGCTCCGGCAGGCTGGCGACCAGGGCCTCGGCCGCCTCCAGGCGCCGCTGGTCGCGATAGGACAGCTTTCCCGGCCGCGCCGCCACAGGCGAAGGCCCGGCGGCCGGCGCGGCCTCGCGCGGACCGGCCGCGGCTCGGGCGGGCGGACCCAGGAAGCCCGGGTTCTGGGCTTCGAAGTCCTTCCACCCGCCGGGGGTCTCTACGATGTCGCCCCGCCCGTTCAGGGCGATGGTCGATGTCGCCAGCCGGTCGATGAAGTCCCGGTCGTGGCTGACCAGGAGCAGGGTCCCGGCATATTCGGAGATCGCGTCCTCAAGGAGGTCCAGCGTGTCCATGTCGAGGTCGTTGGTCGGCTCGTCCAGCACCAGCAGGTTGGACGGCGCGGCCAGGACCCGCGCCAGCAGGAGGCGGTTACGCTCGCCTCCCGAAAGGCTGCGCACCGGCTGGCGCAGCTGCGCCTCGGTGAACAGGAAGGACTTGGCGTAGGCCGCCACGTGCCAGGGCTTGCCGCCCACCAGGATCTGGTCGCCGCCCAGCGGGGCGAGGACGTCCCGCATTGTCATGTCCGGCTTCAGCTCGGCCCGGCTCTGGTCCAGGTAGGCCACCTCCAGTCCGGTTCCCAGCTTCACGCTCCCGGAATCCGGCTCCAGCTGGCCCACCAGCATTCGGACCAGGGTGGTCTTGCCAGCCCCGTTTGGCCCCACAATGGCGACCCGGTCGCCCTTCTGGATACGGGTGGAGAAGTCGCGGATCACGGTCCGGCCGCCCCAGGCCTTGGAGATCCGCCGGACCTCCGCCACCCGCTGACCCGAGCCCTCCGCAGCGACCGCCTCCAGGCTCATCTGGCCCCGGACGTCGCGCAGGCGTTCGGCGCGGGCCGCCCGCAACTCAAGGAGGGCGCGTCGTCGCCCTTCGTTGCGGGCCCGGCGGGCGGTCACGCCGCGCTGCATCCAGTGTTCTTCCTGCTCAAGCCGCTTCTGGAGCCGGCGGGCGTCCTCGGCCTCGGCGGCGGCGATGCCCTCGGCCCAGGCCTCGAAGTGCGAGAAGCCGCGGTCCAGCCGGCGCATGCGGCGTCCCTCCAGCCAGAAGCAGCGGTCCGACACCCGCTCCAGGAAGGCCCGGTCGTGGCTGACCAGCAGGACGGCCGCCCGGCTGGCCGCGATCTCCGACTCCAGGGTGGCGATGGCCGGGATGTCGAGGTGGTTGGTCGGCTCGTCCAGCAGCAGGACGTCCGCGTCCCGGGCGAAGGCGGCGGCCAGGGCGGCGCGCCGGACCTCGCCGCCGGACAGGCCCTCGCTGGACTTTCCGGGGTCGAGGCCAAAGGTCTGGAGGGCGGCGTCGGCCTCGTGCGGTGCGGCGCCGGCGGCGACCACGTGGTCCCGGACGGTCGGGCCGCCGATCACCGGTTCCTGCGGAACCCAGGCGATGCGAAGGCCAGGCGCCAGCGTCCGCTCGCCTTCGTCCGCCTCCACCTCGCCGGCCAGGATGCGCAGGAGGGTGGTCTTGCCCGCTCCGTTGCGTCCGACCAGGCAGGCCCGGCAGCGGGGCTCCAGCGCCAGGTCCACGCCGTCGAAGAGCATTCGGGGGCCGTCCGCGAGGCGGACCTGCCGAAGGGCGAGGACGGGGGGCTTCATGGCCCCCCTTACCGCCCAGGGGCCCGGCCTCCAACCCCCGGACTGGCGCCGCTTCGACCCTGGGGCTAGACAGGCGACATGAGCCGCCCCTTCTGGGAGACCACCCCCCTCGACCGCATGACGCCACAGCAGTGGGAGAGCCTCTGCGATGGTTGCGGCCTGTGCTGCCTGATCCGGTTCGAGGACGCCGACACCGGCGAGATCATCCCCACTCGCGTGCACTGCCGCCTGCTCGACGCCGCCTCCTGCCGCTGCTCGGACTACGCTAACCGGAAGCGTGAGGTCCCGGACTGCATCGCCCTCACGCCGGCGGTCATTCCGCAACTGGGCTGGATGCCGAAGTCCTGCGCCTACCGGCGGATCCATGAGGGCCGGGGCCTCGCCGACTGGCATCCGCTGATCAGCGGCGAACCCGAAAGCGTCCACAGGGCGGGCGGTTCCGTCCGCGGCCAGACGATCAGCGAGACGGACCTGGAGGATGAAGCCGACATGATAGATCACGCCGCGCCCGACCTGCTTGTGGAGAGGGGCCGCCGGGGCTGAATAGATCACGCCGCGCCCGACCTGCTTGTGGAGAGGGGCCGCCGGGGCTGAGCTCCTCATGTCACCGGAAGTGACATTCTGGCAACACTTGCTCTTGTACGATCCACGTCCGACCCTAATTTCGAGCGTGTGAATTTCCCAGACTGAGGTGACCCCCGTGGCGCGAGATCCCTACGAGGTGCTCGGCGTTCCGCGCAGCGCCGGGGCCGATGAAGTCCGCAAGGCCTTTCGCAAGCTGGCCAAGAAGCATCACCCCGACGCCAATCCCGGCGACAAGGCCGCCGAGGAGAGGTTCAAGCAGGTCAGCGCCGCCTTCGATCTCCTGGGAGATGCAGAGAAGAGGCGGAAGTTCGACGCGGGCGAGATTGACGCAGAGGGCCGGGAGGTCTTCCGGGGCTTTGCCGGACCGGGCCAGGGAGGCCCGTTTGGCGGGGGTGGTCCGGGCGGATTTGACGCGTCAGACTTCGGCGACATCCTCGGCGAGATGTTCGGCCGGAGGACCGGCCGCGCCGGTGGGCGCAGCGGCGCGGGACCAGGAGCCGGCCCCGGATCGGGTCCGGGGTTCGCCCCGCGCGGCCCGGATGTTCGCGCCCGGCTCGAAATCGACCTCGAAGAGGCCATACTGGGCGCCAAGAAGCGGATTTCGTTCCAGGACGGCCGCACCCTCGATGTGACCATCCCGGTTGGCGCCGTGGAGGGCCAGACCCTGCGTCTCAGAGGCCACGGAGAGCCCGGCCGCGGCGGCAAGGGAGACGCCCTGATCGAGCTCGTCATCCGTCCCCACCCTGTCTTCCGCCGGGATGGGGAGCAGCTGGTCATGGACCTCCCCGTTTCCATCCCCGACGCCGTGCTGGGCGGACGGATCCAGGCGCCCACGCCGGATGGGCCGGTCAGCCTCACGATCCCGCGAGGGGCGAGTTCGGGTCAGTCCCTCCGCCTCAAGGGCAAGGGCCTTGCCGATGGTCGCGGGGGCCGCGGGGACCTGATCGCCAGGGTGCAGCTCATGCTGCCCGATGCGCCGGACCCTCAGCTCGAGGCCTTCGCTGCGCGGTGGCGCGAAGAGCGGCCCTATGTCCCGCGTCGCCGCTGAGTCGGGTTCATTTCGCATTCAGCCTGGGTCGTGCAGGACGTGATCATGCACCGGAGAGTCGCCCTCCTTCTCCTTTCGACCGGCGTCCTGCTGGCGGCCGGCCCCTCGGCGCAAGCCCAGGGGCCGGTCCGTCGTCCCGACCAGGACCGGGCGCTCGACGCCGTCCGCGATGGTCGCCTGGCGCCTCTCTCGCAGGTTCTCGACGTCATCGCGGCGCGAACCCCGGGAGACCATCTCGACACCCGTTTCGGCGAGACCGTCGACGGTCGCCCGGTCTACCTCGTCACCTGGCGGACCCAGGACAACCGGGTGGTGGTGTTCATTGTCGACGCCCGGAGCGGGCGCATCCTCGACCAAAGGGGAGGCTGAGGTCTTGCGCCTCCTTCTGGCCGAGGATGATCCGGACCTGGCGCAGAGCCTCAGGCGCTCCCTGGTTGCGGCCGGCTACGCCGTCGACCTTGCGAGGGATGGAGAAGAGGCCGCCTTCCTGGGTGAAACCGAACCCTATGACGTCGTGGTGCTCGATCTCGGTCTGCCGCGTCTCGACGGGGTCGCCGTCCTCAGGCGCTGGCGGGCCGGCGGCGTCCTGGCGCCGGTCCTGATCCTCACCGCCCGCGACGGGTGGTCGGAGAAGGTCGCGGGCTTTGACGCCGGGGGCGATGACTATCTCACCAAGCCCTTCAACACCCCGGAGCTTCTTGCACGTCTGAGGGCCCTGCTGCGACGGTCGGCGGGGCGGGCCAACGCCAGCCTCGCCTGCGGCGATCTTGTCCTCGATCCCGGCGCGGCGCGGGTGACCCTCGCCGGGGAGCCGGTGCGCCTGACGTCCCTTGAGTATCGCCTTCTGCACTATCTCCTGATGCACGCCGGGCGGGTGGTCAGCCGGACCGAGCTGATCGAGCACCTCTACGATCAGGACTTCGACCGGGACTCGAACACCATGGAGGTCATCATCGGGCGGGTGCGCCGCAAGATCGGTCCTGAGCGCATCGTGACCCAGCGGGGCCTGGGCTACCGACTTGAGGCCGGCAGGCCGGCGGACTGATCCTTGGCCCCCTCGACACCCTCCCTGGTCCGTCGGCTGGTCCTTCTGGCGGCCGTCTGGTCGACCGCCGTCCTGGCTGCGTCGGCGATACTGCTGGGCCTTCTCTTCGAACAGGCGGCCCTGAGGCGCTTTGACCAGGGCCTCTCGGACCTGACGGACAGCCTCGCCGCCGCAGCCCAGACCGATCGCGCCGGCGGGGTCGCTGTCCGCGATCTGGGCGACCTGAGGACAAGGCGGGTCTATTCAGGCCGGTACTGGCAGGTCTCCCGGGTTCGCGATGAGGCCGGGTCCTTGGTTCTCGCCCGGTCAAGGTCCCTGTGGGACACTGAACTTCCCCTGTCGCCGGAGACCCTCCGTCAGCTGGAGGTCCGGACCTCCGGCGCCCTGAGCTACGCGGCGGCCGGTCCCGGGGGGCAGCGGCTGCGAATCCGCGCCACACGGCTCGTTCTCCCCGGCGCCGACGGGCCCGTGATCGTCCTGGCCGCGGAGGATCGTCGCCCCGTCGACGCCGATGTCCAGCGCTTCTTCGCCGCCACTGCAGCCGTCTTCGGTCTCCTCGCCCTGGGCCTCGTGGCGGCCGTCGTCATTCAGGTCCGACTGGGTCTTCGCCCCCTTTTCGCCCTCAGCCAGGAAATCTCCGATCTGCGGGCGGGACGGGCGGACGAGCTGGCCGGCCGTTACCCTGCGGAGCTGACCCCTCTGGCCGACCAGTTGAACGCGCTGGTCCGGCACAACAGGGACTCGCTCGAGCGCCAGCGGGCGCACGTGGGGAACCTCGCCCACGCCCTCAAGACACCCCTCACGGTCCTGTCCACCGCCTCCACCCGGGATGCGCAGGGCCTGGCCGCCCTGGTCGCCGCCCAGACCCAGGTCATGCGAACCCAGGTCGACCATCATTTGCGAAGGGCGCGCGCGGCCGCCCGTCACCCCGGGGCCGGGGTGGCCACCCCCGTGGCGGAGGCGGTTGATGACCTGGTGCGGACCCTCGGGCGGTTGCACCAGGACAGGGGCGTGGTCATCGAATGGGATGCATCGGACGACCTGCAATTCCTCGGCGAGCGACAGGACCTGCTGGAGATCATCGGCAACCTCCTCGAGAACGCCTGCAAGTGGGCGGGACGCCGGATCGCCATCAGCGCCCGGCCGGTGGGGCCGGACAGCCTGGTCCTGGAAATCGACGACGACGGTCCGGGACTCGCCCCCGACGAGAGGCGGCGCGCCCTTGAGCGCGGCGGCCGTCTCGACGAGTCCGCCCCCGGCTCGGGGCTTGGCCTCAGCATCGTCAGCGATCTGGTCCGGGCCTATGGCGGCGCCCTCGATCTGGGGGACTCGCCGTCCGGCGGCCTGCGGGCCCGGGTGACCTTGCCCCGTGCGGCGGATTGAAGGCCGGGGACCCCTCGCACAGACGCTGCAAAACAGCTACATGGCGTCCATGGTCGTTTTCTGGACGGCGGCGGGGCTCCTGGCGGCCGCTGCTGCGGCAGTCATCCTCCTCCGGGCCGCCCGGTCTGCGCCGCAGACAGGCGCAGCCGATCCGACTCTCGACGTCTACCGACGCCAGCTTTCCGAGATCGATGATCTCTCCGACCGCGGCCTCATGGAGCCGGGCGAGAAAGAGGCCGCCTATGCCGAGGCCGGCCGGCGCCTGCTTGTCGCCGCCGACGCCTCCGCGCCCGGCTGGACAGCGCCCGCAGGCCAGCGCCCCCTCCTTCTGGCCGTGGTGGGGGGCGTCGGTCTCGCCACGCTCGGGGCCTATCTCATTCTGGGTCAGCCCGGACAGGCCGACCAGCCTCTGGCCCAGCGTATAGAGGCCTGGCGCACGGGCTCCCTCAATGACCTGAGCCCGGCCGAGCTGGCGGCCGTGCTTCGTCAGACCCTCGAGACCCGCCCGGAAGTCGAAGGGTACCGGTTCCTGGCCCTCGCCGAGGCGCAGTCGGGCAATCCGGCCGCCGCAGCCCGGGCCTTGCGGCGCGCCCTCGACCTTGCGCCCGAGCGCGCCGACCTCTGGGAAATGCTGGGCCTGAGCCTCCTGAGCCGTTCGGAGGGAGAGGTCACGCCCCAGGCGCGCGAGGCCTTTTCAGAGGCGGTCCGGCTGGACCCGGGGGCGCTGGCGGCCCGCTTCCATCTGGCCAGGGGCCGGGCGGCCTCGGGTGATGCGGAAGGCGCTGTGCGCGACCTTCAGGCCATCGGCGCCATGCTGCCCGCCGGCGATCCCCGAAGGGCTGACATCGACAACGCCATCCAGGAGGCCCGGTCACCGGCTGCGCCCGCTTCCGGGACGCCGACTTCCGACATGATCGGCAGGATGGTGGCGGGGCTCGCCGAACGCCTGGAGTCGAACCCGGATGACCCCGACGGCTGGATCCGGCTGGTGCGCTCCTACGCCGTTCTCGGCGATGTCGCCCGCCGCGACGCCGCTCTGGCCAGCGCGAGGAAGAGATACGCCGGCCAGACGCAGGTTCTGGAGCAACTCGAGCAGGCTGCTCAAACGGAGCCCATGAAATGAAAGGCTGGCTGCCCCGATCTCCCCGCGCACGGCGCCGTCTGACCCTCATCGCAGGGATCGCGCCGATCCTCGCCCTGGCGGCCGGCCTCACGCTCTGGGGGCTCGGGGACTCGATCTCCTATTTCTACACGCCCGGCCAGGCGGACGCCGCCAAGCCGCCGCCCGGCCGCTCCGTCCAGCTCGGTGGTCTCGTCGTGGACGGAAGCGTCCTGCACCACACCGACGGCCGGGTCGAGTTCAGCGTCCGGGACAACGTCGCCGTGGACCGCATTCACTATCAGGGGGATCTGCCCGACCTGTTCCGGGAAGGTCAGGGTATCGTGGCCACAGGCGCCTTCCGGGCGGACGGCGTGTTCGAGGCCCGTCAGGTCCTGGCCAAGCACGATGAGACCTACATGCCAAGGCAGGTGGCGGACGCCCTGAAGGCCCAGGGCGAGTGGCGCGGCGGCGAAGAGGCGAGGGCCACGCCATGATCGTCGAGTTCGGCGCCTTCGCACTGGTCCTGGCCCTGGTCCTGTCCTTCGCCCAGGTCGGGCTTTCCGTGGCCGGTCGCTTGCGTCGTTCGGTCGTCCTGGCGGGTGGGGGCGAGGGCGCTGCCCTCGCGGGGTTCGGCGCCCTGACCCTGTCCTTCGCCGCCCTGGTGTACGCCTTTGTCATTTCGGACTTCTCGGTGATGAACGTCGCCGCCAATTCCCACTCCGAGAAGCCGCTGCTCTACCGGGTGTCCGCCGCCTGGGGCAGCCATGAAGGCTCCATGCTGTTGTGGAACATCGCGCTGACAGGGTTCGGCGCCGTGCTCGCCAGCCGGGGCCGGGCGCTTCCGCGCGAGCTCAAGGCCACTGCTGTCGCGGTCCAGGGCGTGATC
>NZ_JADCBG010000081.1 GCF_020253645.1 Phenylobacterium sp. | reverse complement strand
TTTGTGGATGACATGAGCAGAAGCGCCGGCAGAAGACACGGAAGGATCCCGCTAAGGCGACTGCGGTTCTTCATCAGACAAGGCTCCAAAGGCAATCCAAAGAGTATTGCGGGACGTGCGTAGCGCGCCCTGAGGCTACCAGCGGTACCGGACCTGGACACCGTACCGGCGGGGATCGCTATAACGAACCTGGGTTGCGCTCCGGAACACGACGTAGCTCTCGTCAGTGACGTTGTTTGCGTAAGCGGAGAGCTCGACCCTCTCGAAGGTGACCCCGACGCGAGCATCCAGAAGATCCCGGTCATCGAGCTCCAGAGCTGAGTCGATTTCCTGGAAGCCGCCTGTCTGGCCAGAGTAGGAGAGGTTCAGGAAACCCTCCGCGTCTCCGACCACAGGGCGGCGGAAGTTTACCTCCAGGGCCCGGGTCCAGTCCGGGTTCTGTTGAATGCGGCGTCCCGTCGACTTCAGTTTGCCACCTTGGCGCGAAAGGCTGGCGTCCGCCCTCAGGCGGCCGCCAAGCAGTTCCCAACGGCCACTTGCGGTCAGCTCGAGACCCCAGACTTCCGCTTTGCCGACGTTTGAGATGAAGGACGTCGAAACCACCGGGCATACCGGGTTGGTCACCGCGCAGCCGTTATCCACCTGGCCCTGGAAGTCCTCGACCTCGGTCTGATAGGCGGCCAAGGTGACGAAGATGTTGCGCCCCAGGTCGCCCTTCGCGCCAATCTCGTACGATGTCCCGTTCTCGGGCTGATAGGTCGGCACAACCGGTCTGGGAGCCCGCGGATCGCCGACGCTCGCATTGAATCCGCCTGCCCGATAACCGGTGGCCAACCGACCGAACACGATCCAGTCGAACGGCAGATCGTATGTCAGCGACAGCGCATAATCGAGGTTCGAGAATTCGTCTGAGTCCTCGCTGGTCTGAGCCGGGATCGGCGCATTTGTCGGTCGCGTGAACCCGAAGTTCTGACGCTCCTTCTCGTCATTGGAGTAGCGTAGTTCTCCCTCGGCGCTGAAGGAGTCGGTCAGCTTGAAACCGATGGACCCGTATGGCGCCCAAGACTTGTAGCGCCCGCGTCCTGGCAGGAAGTTGCCTAGGGATGCATTGGCGGGGGTCGGGGTCCGTCCCGTCACGGTCGTGAACTGGTCGTCGCTGTAAAAGGCCTCGAATCCGATCAGCCAACTGAACCGACCAGACTGGGCCCCCGCAAAATGAAAGTCCGCATAGAGCGCCTCGAAGTCATCGTTGTTATTCGTCGCAGTGTTGGGGTCGGTGATGGTTGTAGCGTTACCGCGGGCCCTCTCGCGGGCCAAGGTCGCCGGATCGAACTGGTCGGTATCGTTCTCCGTGTTCGTGATACGACGCCGGAAACCTGTAGAGCCTGACAGCGTGCCCAGGTCTGATTCCCAGGTTAACTGGCCGATCACGGATTGAATCCGTTGCTTGGCGGGCTCCCCGTCGTTCGCGAAAGAGGTGAACTTCGGCGTGAAGTATCCGAGGGGGAAGCCGGGGGAACCGGCGGCAACCGTGAACGCCGAGCGCAGGGCTGGCAGATAATACAGCCCGTCCTCCACCAGAAGGTTCATATCAAGATCGTCCTGCCGGAATCGGATCTGCCCGCGAAGGGCGTAACCTTCCTGCCGGTCGATGAAATTGCGCTGGGACGCATTGAAGAAAAAGCCTTTGGGTTGATCGAACCACTCGCCCGTCAGGCGGATGGCGACCTGGTCGGATACGGCGTGGTTCACGGCGGCCTGAACCTGTTTCAGTTCGGTCTCGAACTGATAGTTCACGTTCACGAAGCCACGGTTGTCCCACCGCGGTCGGGCCGACGAGACGGTGATGGCGCCGCCTATGGCGTTGCGGCCGTAGAGCGCCCCCTGCGGGCCGCGCAGGACCTGAAGCTGTTCAAGATCGAGGAGATCAAGGCGGCTCAGGCTGCGCCCGCCGATCGTACCTCCGCCGATGTAGATGTTATTCCGGTAAAGTCCGACGGCGGCCTCGGTTGAGGTTCCCCGGCCCTGTCCTGAGCCCCTGAGAGTGATCTCCGAGTTCGAGGGCGAGGACGTATCAAGAAACTTCACGCCCGGGACGCTGTTCAGGATCGCCTGAGGATCAACGATGTCCCCGCGCTCTATGAGCTGGTTCACGTCGATGACGGAGGCCGAGACGGGTACATCGCGCAGCCTTTCCTCACGTCGCCTGGCCGTTACGACGACCTCGCCCACCGATGCCGTCTCACCCTCACTTCTGACCTGCGCAATGGTCGGGGCGGGCGCGCAGGCGAGCAGCGCCGCCACGCCGGCGCCGCCCAGCAGAAAATGGCGTTGGATAGACTTGGACATGGGCTTCCCCTCGGTGACTCTGTCGACGCAACTAGAGTGAGGGCTTGTCCAGAACTGTCAACACTTTCCAGTTCTCGTGTGTCCACTCGCCATTCGCACCTGTCAGCGCAGGCGCGCCGGCGGCGCGTTTCGATTGGGCGACTACGCTCGTGGGACGGCCCCGTTTCGGACAGTTGAGAGGACTGGCTGAGTCCTTGGCTCCGATCGCCCGGATCGACGGCGCTTTCCCTTGAACTCGATCACCGCCTGGGGAATGGCAGCCTGGAGCTGCGTCGCCCGGGCAACGCCCGCGGCGTGCATTCGCCTCGCGAGGTCGCCGGCTCTTCTCGGGTCGCGATCCGCAACCGCGTCGGTGAGCAGCCGATACGCTTCGTACTCTGCCTGCCGCATTTCCTGGGTCGCCATGCTCAGGTGGCCGAATGCGTGGCCTACGCCTTCAGACAGGTCACGGATGATCTGATGGAGCCGAGGATTGCGTGCTGCGCGGTACAATACAGAAACAAAGGCGTAAGTGGCGAGCTTGAACTCGTTCGGCGTCGTTGCGGGGGCGGCCGCCAGACGCGCCAGTTGTTGCAGTTCGCGACGCAGGTCCGCGAGTTGGCTCCGGCTGATCCGTTGCGCCGCCAGTTCCGCCATGGCTGCGAAGATGAACTCGCGCGCCTCCATCGTGACGCCGACTTCGTCATCCTGAAGAGAGTTCACGAATGCGCCCTTGCGCGGGAGGATACGAACCAGGGCGCGAGACTCCAGCAAGCGGAGCGCCTCTCTCACGGGGCCGCGGCTTACGCAGAACCGCGCCGCCAGGTCGATTGTGCTTAGGTGATCGCCAGGCCGAAGTTCCCCACTGACGATCATGCCGCGAACGGCGCGGGCTATGTCGGGGGGTGTGAATCGACCCTCATTCACGTTCTCTGACTTCAAGCCACGATGCTCCTGACCCACGCCTTATCCGCGTCGAAGGTGCGGCTGGCGGATTCGACTGCCTGAACCCTGTCTGAACCCGACTTCCGAGTTCCGGCAAGCCGCAAGCGGGACGACAAGGAAACGCTTAAAGCCTCTCTTGTCAAAACAGATGACACTATGTTTGTTTATTGCAGACAGATTTGTACGATCCCGGGCGGAGGTGCGCTTCGTGAAGTTCGGAAGAATGGCGGCCTTGGCGGCCACGGTCCTTGGCCTTTCACCCGGGGTGGCGTCAGGTCAGGAGTCGAAGTCGACGCGGCCCAATGTGATCATGATCGTGGCTGATGACCTGGGCGCCACAGACCTCAGCTCCTACGGCTATCCATCCGCCATCCCGACCCCCAATATCGACCGGATCGCAGCGCGAGGCGTGAAGTTTACGCGGGGCTACTCGACCGCAAGCGTCTGCAGTCCCTCTCGCGCGGGTCTTCTCACGGGACAGTATCAGCAGCGCTTCGGGTTCGAGTACCTCGCGCCTTCCAGTCCTCGGCAGCCGGACGGCGGCCTGCAGCCGGGACAGACTCTGGTCTCCGAGAAGCTCAAGGGAGCGGGATACCGCACCGTCGCCATCGGAAAGTGGCACCTTGGAATCACCCCGGACAGGCTTCCGACAGCCCGCGGATTCGACGAGTTCTTTGGTTTCCTCGGCGGCGAGACGTCCTACATGGATCCGGCCTCCCCGGATGTGGTGAACCAGGCTGCGCCCTATGTGGGCGAGCGGAGCTTCCGGCGCGAGGCGGAGTCGACCCGGATCGGCCGTTGGCGCGCAGGCGTGGCGGAACAGGAGTGGATCCGCAACGAAGGCCAGTATTTGACGGATGCGCTCACTGACGAAGCCGTCGGCCATATCCGTCGTCAGAAGTCCGGTGATCCGCCGCTGTTCATGTACCTCGCCCACCTGGCGCCCCACAGCCCCTTCCAAGCCTCCCGGAAATACTACGATCGATTCCCGCGGGAAAAGGATCCGCTCAAGCGGACCTATGCGGCCATGGTGAGCGCTCTGGACGATGGTGTCGGACGTGTGATGTCGGCCCTCGAGAAAGCGGGCATATCCGAGAACACCATCGTCGTTTTCACCTCCGACAATGGAGCTGCGACCTACTTCGGGGTCTCGGACTGTACCCGGCTGAGCGGCGGAAAGCTAAGCTACAACGAGGGTGGGGCAAGGGTGCCCTATATCGTTTCATGGCCCGCCCAGTGGCCCAGGGGCCGGCAGGAGAGCCGGAATGTCTCACACCTCGACCTCTACCCGACCATCCTGGCTGCGGCGGGAATTCCGGCGGACAAGGCCCTTGACGGCTGCGACCTCACGCCCCGGATGAACGGTGACGACACCCCGATCCATGAAGCGCTCTTCTGGCGGACTGGTCCCGAGTTCGCCGCTCTGATGGGAGACTGGAAGCTGATGTCGAACACCCGTCCGAACAGCTTTCCCTGGACCTTTGACCTCAAGCGGGACCCACTCGAGACCCGAAACCTGATGTTTGAGGCTCCCGATCGCACCCGGGAACTCCAGGCGCGTTACAAGGCGTGGCAATCGGAAATGAAGCCGCCAGCCTGGGCTCCCACAAGCGGGTTCCAAGTCTTCCATTGCGGGAGAGTCGTCTTCCACGACCAGTAACAGCTTCTACGGGCGCCCAGGCGACCCGGAGCCGCCGGAGCGTAGAAGCCCGCGGGGAGAAATCTCCACTCTTTCATGCCGTTCTCTCGAACAAGGTGACCCATGTTCATGCGACCTTTCGCCACAAGCCTCGCGGCGATCGTCGGCACCCTGGCCCTCGAAGGCTCCCTGACCGGAGGCGCGCGGGCCGGTGACACGCGGCCCAATGTCGTCGTGATCCTCGCGGACGATCTTGGATACGGCGACATCAGCGCACAAGGCGGCCGTATTCCAACACCCAACCTAGACGCCCTGGCGCGATCCGGCGTTCGCTTTACGAGCGGTTATGTCACCGCCGCCGTATGCGCACCGTCCCGGGCAGGTCTGCTCACCGGTCGCGCCCAGACCCGTTTCGGGTTCGAGTTCAATCCCGTCGGACGCGACGAGCGCGTCGGCCCGCCCACGACCGAGGTCATGATCCCGGCGCTCTTGCGGGACAACCGCTACGACACGGGGATCGTCGGGAAATGGCACCTCGGAAAGTCGCCAGGATACCATCCATTGGACCGGGGATTCGGAAGTTTCTACGGCGTGCTTGATGGCGGGACGTCCTACTTTCCCGATCCCGGACCCGGGCCCGGTGATGAAGTCGCCGCAACCGCTGACCTGAAGAGCTTCAACCGGGACCGTATGCCGGTCTATCGGGGCCGGGAGGTTGTGGAAGCGCCGGGCCACCTTACGGAAAGGTTCACGGATGAGGCCGTGGAGTTTGTGTCCCGGAAGCGCGAGGTTCCGTTCTTCCTCTACCTTGCGTACACCGCGCCGCACACGCCCCTCATGGCCGCCAAGACCTACCTGGATCGCTTCCGGAACATTGAGGACACCCATCACCGCGTCTACGCAGCGATGGTTTCGTCACTGGATGATGGTGTCGGTCGGCTCCTCCAGGCCCTCGAGGCCACAGGCCAGAGGGACAATACGCTTGTGGTGTTCCTGAGCGATAATGGGTGTCCCTTCTATATTCGCGGCGCTTGTTCGAACGCGCCTCTTTCCGGGCACAAGGCCCTGCCGTGGGACGGTGGAATCCGTGTGCCATTCATCATGTCCTGGCCGGCCAAGCTGAGGCCTGGTGTCAGCGATCGTCCTGTCTCGTCCCTCGATATCCTGCCGACGATTGCGGCGGTTGCCGGTGCTCAGACGCCGAAGGCCGCAGAGGGGCTCGACCTTGTCCGTCTGATGGGGTCCGGGGGGAGGGGCCGCGCCGAAAGAACCCTGTTCTGGCGCATGGGCCCCAATCACGTCGTCAGGACCGATCGCTGGAGCCTGGTTGTGGTCAACAAGTCAGAGACTGCAGAGGATCCGGAGAGCCTTGTCGGAAGACCGGTGCCTGACGGGGTGCCTGCGACGGTCTCACCGCTCGGCCAATACACGCTGCTTTATGACATGAAGGCGGATCCCGGCCAGACCCGGGACCTTGCCACCCGTCATCCGGAAGTCGTTGTGGACCTGAAAAGCCGGTTCGCCGCCTGGGATGCCTCGAATGTGCCTCCAATGTATACCAGTCGCCGTCAATTCAGCATCGAGGTGAACGGTCGAAAGGTTCAACTCTTCAATTAATCCAAGGTCTTGGATGAGGAACTGGGTGGAGCGGATCCGCCGCGGCTCCGACCCAAGGCGGAACGTGAACCCAGCCGGAGCCGATATGTCTCTCCTATTCAATACGCCGATCGAGGCCAAGCCCGATGGAATGTTTGTCGGCCCCTGGCGGTCGCCACGGACCATGCTGAGCGCACAGTCCTACGATGGGCACAAGTCGATCCACGACGATGACACGGCGA
>NZ_JADCBG010000080.1 GCF_020253645.1 Phenylobacterium sp. | reverse complement strand
CGCCGCCGGGCGTGTTGACTGCGACGACGTCGCCGGTCTCCTTGCCGATCATGGCCCGGGCGATGGGCGAGGTGATGGAGATCTTGCCTGCCTTCACGTCGGCCTCGTGCTCGCCGACGATCTGGTAGCGGGCCTGGTCCTCGGTGTCCTCGTCGACCACGGAGACCGTCGCGCCGAACTTCACCTGACTGCCGGAGAGCTTGGAGACATCGATCACCTGGGCCCGCGCCATGCGGTCCTCGATGTCGGCGATCTGCCCCTCGATCCAGCCCTGCCGCTCTTTGGCGGCGTGGTATTCGGCGTTCTCGGACAGGTCGCCGTGGGCGCGCGCCTCCGCGATGGCGGCGATCACGGTCGGCCGCTCAATCGTCTTGAGACGCTTCAGGTCTTCGTCGAGGGCGTGATAGCCCTCGGCGGTCATTGGCACTTTTTCCATAACCGGCTGGTCTCGGGTCTTCGCTGAGGACTTGGGCCGCGCCGAAATGCGGGAGCCCGTGGGGGAAGGAGGATAGGTCCCGGCCGCCTGAAACTCAAGGGTGCAATGCAGCAAACCCCTGGCGTCAAGGTCGTCCGGGGTCTGTCTCCCGGCCCGGCCCTGGCTCCGGAGGGCTTCCGGCGCTGGGCTCCGACGGCGAAACGGCGCCCTCCGCCTCGACCTCGACAGGCGCCTCCGGAGTGGGTTCGGCAGGCGGCGGGGGCGGCGCCGGCCCTGGCGGGATCGGTCCGGCGGGAAGGCGCTTGAGGGCGGTGGTCATCACGGTCCGCCAGACGTCCGCGGGCAACCCGCCCCCCGTGACGCCTGTCATCGGCCTGTTGTCGTCGCGACCCAGCCACACCACGGCGACGACGCCCCCCGTGTACCCTGCAAACCAGGCGTCCCGGTAATCGGAAGTCGTGCCGGTCTTCCCCGCGAGGTCCCGTCCCGGGATGGCCGCCCGGGCGCCTGTGCCGGCGGTCAGGACCGTCCGCATCATCCGGTTCAGGTCGGTCAGGGCGGGGTTGGAGACCACCTGTGCGGCGGGAGGCGGGGCTGGTCGGGCCCAGATCACCGCGCCGCCGGCCGTTCGGATGCGGCTGACGCCCCAGGCCTGCACCTGACGGCCGCCCGAGGCGAAGGCGCCGTAGGACTCAGCCATGTCCATCGGTGTGACGAGGCCGGATCCCAGGGCCATGGCCGGCGTGGTGGGGATGGGGGTCGAGATCCCCAGCCGCTTGGCCGTCGCGGCGACGGTGTCCCGTCCGACCTCGTCCGCCAGCCGGGCGGCCACGGTGTTCACCGAGCGCGCCAGCGCGACTTCGAGGCTGATCGGACCCAGGAAGGCGGGTTCGTAGTTCGCCGGCGACCAGCCCCCGATCTCGACGGGTTCGTCCACGACCTGGCTGTCGGGGGTGCGCCCTGCCTCCAGGGCCGCCAGCCAGACGAACGGCTTGAAGGCTGACCCAGGCTGTCGGCGGGCGTCTGTGGCGCGGTTGTAGGGGGCGGTGAGGTGGTCGGTCCCCCCCACCAGGGCGCGCACGGCGCCGGAGCCCTCCAGGACCACCACGGCGCCCTGCTGCACTCCCTGAGAGGCGCCCCTCGCGACGGCGCCGCGGAGGGCTTCGTCCGCCGCCCGCCCGAGGGGGAGGTCCAGGGTCGTCTCGACCACCAGATCCTGGCGGACAGGCCCGGCGCGGCGTCGGGCCTGGGCGTCCATCCAGTCCACGAAGTATTGGGCGGACGCTTCGGGAGCGCGGGTCCAGACCCGCGGGGTCTCGGCCAGCGCAGCCGTCCGCCCCTTCGGAGACAAGGCTCCCGTCTCGACCATGGCGTCGAGGACCAGCCCGGCGCGCTCGGCGTTTCGGCGCGGCTGGTCGACCGGGTTGTAGCCGGTAGGCGACTTCGGGATGGCGGCGAGCATGGCGGCTTCGCGCACGGTCAGGCGGGCGGGCGGCTTGTTGAAGTATCGCCAGGCTGCGGCCTCGAGGCCCCAGGCGCCTTTCCCGAAATTGATCCGCGACAGATAGAGGCCAAGGATCTGCGGCTTGCTGAAGGTCCGTTCCAGCTGGACCGCCAAGGCGAGTTCCCGGGCCTTGCGCTCCAGGGTCTTGTCCTGGTTCAGGAAGAGCAGGCGAGCGGTCTGTTGCGTGATGGTCGATCCACCCTGGGCGACGCCGCCCTCGGCCAGGTTGGCGGCCGCAGCGCGGGCGATGGCCGTGGGATCGAAGCCGGGATGGCTGTAGAATCTCCGGTCCTCGATGGCGACGAAGGCGGCCGGAACATGGGCCGGCAGGCTGCGGATGTTCACCGGGGGACCGAAGCGGCCGCCGCGAACGCCGATCCGGGCTCCGTTGCGGTCCACGAACACCACCTGGGGCGCGCGCTCGATGGGCGGAAGCGGTTGAATGGCTGCGCCCTGCGGAAGCCCCGGGAGCGGCGGCAGCGACACCGTGGCGGCGGCGAAGAGGCCGATCAGCATGTTTCAGGCTCCGCTGCGGACCCCTGCGCCCGCTCGCCGAACCTCGCCGGCGAGCATGGCGAGACCATGGCGCGGGCCTCTATCCGGGTCAGGCGCTCTCAACGACCTGGCAAGATGACAGTTCATCAGCGTCGGGGGCTTCGAACACCCCCTCGGTGAAGTCGAACATCTCGGGGGTGACGACAAATGAGAACCCGTCCCCCTGGATCTGGTTCCGCGACAGGACCCGGCCCCGCCGGACCTCCTTCGGCGCGGTCAGGTAGTGGAACTGGGCCGGCAGCTCGCACAGGCGGGCGATCTCGGCCACCCGGGCCCGGTCTGACCGCCGAAGCAGGCCCAGATCCAGCACCACCGAGGTCCCGGTGGCCATGACCGCCGCCGCCGTCGACCAGATCTGGGCCTCGCAGCGTTCGACCCGCTCCATCAGCCAGTTGAAGTCCGGCTGCTGGGGCATGTCCTGGGCGAAGAGCCGCGCCATCCAGTCGTCGATGGAGAAGCTGACGGCACGCTCGCGGCGGGCGAGGTCGGCGGCGTAGGTCGACTTGCCTGCGCCCGAGGGGCCGAAGATGACGTGCAGGGTGGGGGTCACGGCGGGGCTCAACGGACGGTCAGGCCGCCGTCGATGACCATTTCGGCGCCTGTGACATAACGGCTTTCGTCCGAGGCCAGCCACAGGACGCCGTTGGCGATGTCGAGGGGGAAGCCCTTCACGCCCATGGGCACGGCCGTCTCGGTCAGGGCGTCGAGGGCGAGGTCCCGCTGGGGTCGGGCGTTGTCGCCGGGCCCGCCGGTGCCGATGATGGTGTCCCAGATCGGGGTCTCGATGATGCCGGGGTGCATGGAGTTGACCCGGATCCCGTCCTTGGCGTTGGCGCACTCCATGGCCACGGACTTGGTCATCAGGCGCACGGCGCCCTTGGTGGCGCAGTAGCCGCTCATGTTGGGCGAGCCCTTCAGCCCGGCGACCGAGGAGATGTTGATGATCGAGCCCGCCTGGTGCTCGCGCATCAGGGGCAGGGAATGCTTCATGCCCAGGAAGACGCCGTCGACATTGATGGCCATCTGGCGCTTGAAGTCGGCCAGCGAGAATTCGGTGACCGGGCCGGACAGGCCGATGCCCGCGTTGTTGACCAGGATGTCCAGGCGGCCGTGAAGGGCCTTCACCTTCCCGATGACCTCGACCCAGGCCTCTTCGCTCGTCACGTCGTGGTGCAGGTAGTCGGCCTTGGCGCCGGTCGCGCGCAGGGCCTCGGCGGCCTCGCGGCCCTTGTCGTCCTGGATGTCGGTGATGACGATGACGGCACCTTCCTGCGCCAGTCGCTCGGCGCAGCCCAGGCCGATGCCGCTGGCCCCGCCGGTGATGAGCGCCACCTTTCCCTGAACGCGTCCCGCCATGTCCGTCTCCTTCCCGCTTGACCCCTCGGGATTTTCCCATGCCTAGCGCAGGGCGGCGCGCTTGCCCATACGCGGCGCTGAACTGAGGCTTACCGGAGGCGACCATGTCGATCTCGATCCGCCCCTGCGGCCCGCAGGACGCCGAGGCCCTGGCCCTGGTCAGCCGGGCGACCTTCCTGGAGTCCTATGCCGACGTCCTGCCGGCGTCGGACATCCTGGCTCACTGCGAGGAACAGAACCGGCCGCAGCTTTACCGCACCTGGCTATCAACGCCGGGCTGGCGGGCGTGGATGGCGGAGATGGCGGACACCCGCGCGCCGGTAGGCTTCGCCCTGTCCTGCCCGCCGGACCTGCCGTTGCCGACGGGTCCGGCTGATGTGGAGCTGAAGCGGATCTACCTGCTGCATCGGTTTCAGGGAGCGGGCGGCGGCGCAGCCCTGCTCGCGGCGGCCGAGGCCTCGGCGCGCGCGGACGGCCTCCACAGGCTCCTGCTGGGGGTCTACTCGCGGAACGTCCAGGCCCTCGGCTTCTACGCCCGCCAGGGTTTCGCCCAGGTCGGCGTGCGCACCTTCCGCGTCGGCGCCAACGACTATCACGACCTGGTGCTGGCCAAGGCCTTGACCGAGGGGCGACGCGATGGGGGATGGTCAGAAGAGGGCGCCGCCCGATAGCCGGTTTGGCGGCTTGCAGCCGGCCTTCCACGGAGTCCCGGAGGACCGGAACAAGGGGATCCCCTAATCCAGACCCGCCACCCAGGCCGGCAGCTCACCAATGGCCGCCAGTTCCGCAAATCGCGGGTGCCCGACCGGCGGGTCGGCGTGCTCGTGCGCCCAGGTCATGGGATAGGGCACATGTGCGGCGTATGCGCCCGCCTCGAGGGCGGGGAGGATGTCCGACCGCATGGAATTGCCGCACATGACGGACCGGGCCGGACCGGACCCATGCCGGTCGAAGACGGCGGAATAGGTCGAGGCTGTCTTCTCGCTGACGATTTCGACCGCCACGAACAGGTCGCCCAGCCCCGAGGCCGCCAGCTTCTGCTCCTGGTGCAGGAGGTCGCCCTTGGTCACCAGCACCAGGCGATAGGCGGCCGACAGGCTCGCCAGGGCGGTCTCCACCCCCGGCAGGGGCTCGACCGGTTCGTTCAGCATCTCGCGTCCTGCGGCCAGGATCTCGCGCACCACCGACGCCGGCGCCTCGCCATGGGTGAGTTCCATGGCCGTCTCGATCATCGACAGGGTGAAACCCTTTACCCCATAGCCGTAGAGCCGAAGGTTGCGCGCCTCCACCTCCGCCAGCCTCGCCATCAGGGCCTCGGGGTCGGCCCGGTCGGACAACAGGTCGCAGAACCGCTCCTGGGTCAGGCGGAACAGGGTTTCATTGTGCCAGAGGGTGTCGTCGGCATCGAGGCCGATGGTGGTGATGCGCTTCATGGGGGGCCTTACTCGCCGAAGCCCTCGCCGGGCTCTCGGGGCGACATGCAGATGAGCCGGGAATCGGCCACGCCGGCCGTCCGGTGGGCGACCAGCACGCGGTACTCAGGGTCGCGCACCATCTCGATGAAGGCCCGGGCGTCGGGATACTGGGCGATGAAGGCCAGGTCCCAGGCCTCGGACTGCGGGCCTGTCACCGTCACCTCGGGCTTGCCCGCCCACACCTGCCGTCCCCCGACACGGGCGAGGATGTGGGCGGTGGTGCGGCCATAGGCCCGGTAGGCCTCGAGGCCCGACAGACCGCGGTCGCGGTCCTCATGCCCCTCGGGATAGGCGGCGAGCTCCCGCAGCCGGATGAGGTTCAGCATGTGAATGGGGGCGTTCGACGGCAGGCCCTTGAAGATCGCCCAGGCTTCGCGGTCGGGATCGATGAAGACGGTCTCGGACATGGATCCCTCCGCAGGGCTTGCGCCGGCGCGCCGCATTGACCGGCCCGCCGCGAGTCATTACCAGACCCGGAACGGCCGAAGGGCGGGCAGGATGCATCCTCGCCCGCCTTTTTGCGAGCCCCCACCCTGCCTCTGGAGCGGCCTGCCATGAGCGAACTCCTCCCCGGCGTCACGGGCGTCCTGGTTCTGGCTGACGGAACCGTCCTGCAGGGTGAAGGCTGCGGCGCCACCGGCGCAGCGGTGGGCGAGGTCTGCTTCAACACCGCCATGACCGGCTACCAGGAGATCCTCACCGACCCCTCCTACATGGCCCAGATCGTGGCCTTCACCTTCCCCCACGTGGGCAATGTCGGGGTCAACACCGAGGACCTCGAGCAGGTGACGGGCGATTCCGCCACCGCCGCCCGGGGCGCCATCTTCCGCGACGCCCCGACCCCGCCGGCCAACTGGCGCGCGGAGTCCGACCTCGGGGCCTGGATGACCCGCCGGGGCGTGATCGGCCTGTCCGGGGTCGACACCCGCGCCCTGACCCGCCGGATCCGCGAGCAGGGCATGCCCCACGCCGTCATCGCCCACGATCCGGACGGCCGCTTCGACCTGGCCGCCCTGCGCCGGCAGGCGGCCGAATGGGCCGGGATCGTCGGCCTCGACCTTGCGAAGGACGCCACCTGCCGCCAGGCCTTCACCTGGGAGGAGGGCCTTTATGGCTGGCCCGAGGGCTATGCCCGGCCAGCCCAGGACCGCTACCACGTCGTGGTCATGGACTTCGGGGTGAAGCGGAACATCCTGCGCGCCCTGGCCTCGCTCGGCGCCCGGGTCACCGTCGTTCCGGCGTCGGCCTCCGCCGAGGAGATCCTGGCCCTCAAGCCCGACGGCGTCATGCTGTCCAACGGACCTGGCGATCCTGCGGCGACCGGGAGCTACGCCGTCCCGCAGATCCGCAGGCTTGCGGACTCCGGCACGCCGGTGTTCGGCATCTGCCTTGGCCACCAGATGCTGGCCATCGCCCTCGGCGCGAAGACCGAGAAGATGGAGCAGGGCCATCACGGGGCGAACCATCCGGTCAAGGACCTGACCACCGGCAAGGTGGAGATCGTCTCCATGAACCACGGCTTCACGGTCAGCCGGGAAAGCCTGCCGGCCGGCGTGGAGGAGACCCATGTCTCCCTGTTCGACGGCACCAACGCCGGCATCGCCCTGACCGGTCGCCCGGTCTTCTCCGTCCAGCACCACCCCGAGGCCTCGCCCGGACCGACGGACTCTCTCTATCTTTTCCGGCGTTTCGCCGACCTCATGGACGCCGCCCGGTCCTGATGCAGCGCCAGGCAGAGGGGCGGCTCAACCGCCCTTGCCCCTCACCGGGCTTCGCCTCGAGCTCCTCAGAGGAGGCCGGAAAGCGGGCCGCTTGCCAGAGGGAGCGATTTCCGCCACACTACCTTGTCAAATCTCGTAGGTTCGGCTGCTTTTTCGACGCTTCTTCTGACGCAGCGGGCCTGCTTCCGACCTCCTTCGATTTTTGATCCCGTGCGCCCCAACTCCGGGGTTGCGGGCCTATATATCAAGGACGATCGATCAATATGGCTACCGGCACCGTGAAGTGGTTCAACGGAACCAAGGGCTACGGCTTCATTCAACCTGACGAGGGCGGCCCCGATGTGTTCGTGCACATCTCCGCCGTTGAGCGTGCGGGCCTCCGCTCGCTCAATGAAGGTCAGAAGGTGAACTACGAGCTCGAGCGCGACAAGCGCAGCGGGAAGATGTCTGCGGGCAACCTGTCCGTCTGACCTCGTCCCGGAAGGGAACCTCTTCAACGGGTCGGCGGAAACGCCGGCCCGTTTTTCTTTGGCGGTTCTTTCTTCGACCCCTTTTTTCTGTGAGTGGAGGCCTGCCGGGCCATCGGCCCGGGCATCCCCGCTTGCACCGCCCCGACTCCCCCTCTAAACGGGCGCCTTAGCCTTCAATCCGGCCGGGACGCAGCGCGCAGGCGCGCGCGCTGGCCCTGCGCGCGAGTGTTTCCATGCCCAAACGCACCGACATCTCATCGATCCTGATCATCGGCGCGGGCCCCATCGTCATCGGCCAGGCCTGCGAGTTCGACTATTCAGGCGTCCAGGCCTGCAAGGCCCTGAGGGCCGAGGGCTACCGGATCATCCTGGTCAACTCCAACCCCGCCACGATCATGACGGACCCGGATGTGGCCGACGCGACCTATGTGGAGCCCATCACGCCGGAGATGGTCGAGAAGATCATCGCCGCGGAGCGCCCGGACGCCCTCCTGCCGACCATGGGCGGTCAGACGGCCCTGAACACCGCCCTGGCCCTGGAGAGCCGCGGCGTCCTGGCCCGCTACGGGGTCGAGATGATCGGCGCCCGGGCCGAGGTGATCGACAAGGCCGAGGATCGCCAGAAGTTCCGCGACGCCATGGACAAGCTGGGTCTGGAAAGCCCGAAGTCCAAGGCCGCCCATACCCTTGAGGAGGCCCTTGAGGGTCTCGATTTCGTCGGTCTTCCCGCCATCGTCCGGCCTTCCTTCACCCTGGCCGGAACCGGGGGCGGCATCGCCTACAATGTCGAGGAGTTCCGGGAGATCGTCGAGCGCGGGCTGGACCTTTCCCCCACCACCGAGGTGCTGATCGAAGAGAGCGTCCTGGGCTGGAAGGAGTACGAGATGGAGGTCGTCCGCGACAAGGCGGACAACTGCATCATCGTCTGCTCCATCGAGAACATCGACCCGATGGGCGTTCATACCGGCGACTCCATCACCGTGGCGCCGGCCCTGACCCTGACGGACAAGGAATACCAGATCATGCGGTCGGCCTCGATCGCCGTCCTGCGGGAGATCGGGGTCGAAACGGGAGGCTCGAACGTCCAGTTCGCCGTCAATCCCAAGGACGGCCGGATGGTCGTCATCGAGATGAATCCGCGGGTCTCGCGGTCCTCGGCCCTGGCCTCCAAGGCCACGGGCTTTCCCATCGCCAAGGTCGCCGCCCGGCTGGCGGTGGGCTACACCCTCGACGAGCTGATGAACGACATCACCGGGGCGACGCCGGCTTCCTTCGAGCCCTCGATCGATTACGTCGTTACGAAGATTCCGCGCTTTGCCTTTGAAAAATATCCGGGTTCCGAGCCCTACCTCACAACTTCCATGAAGTCGGTCGGCGAGGTCATGGCCATCGGCCGCACCTTCAAGGAAAGCCTCCAGAAGGCCCTGCGCGGCCTGGAGACGGGCCTGACCGGGCTGGACGAGATCGAGATCGAGGGCGCTGCGGACCCAGAGACCGGCAAGGCTGCGGTGGTCCGCGCCCTCGGCGTTCCCACGCCTGACCGCCTGCGGGTGATCGCCCAAGCCTTCCGCCATGGGCTGACCGTCGAGGAGGTCCACGGCGCCTGTTCCTACGAGCCCTGGATCCTGCGGCAGATCCGTGACCTCGTGCGCCAGGAGGGACTGGTGCGGGCCGGCGGCCTGCCCGCCGAGGCGCACGCCTTCAGGGCGCTCAAGGCGCAGGGTTTCTCCGACGCCCGCCTGGCCCACCTGGCCCGACAGTCGGAGGCCGCCGTCCGCACCGCCCGCCGCGCCCTGGGCGTGCGGCCGGTCTTCAAGCGGATCGACACCTGCGCCGGCGAGTTCCGCGCCGAGACCCCCTACATGTACTCGACCTACGAGACCGGCGCCCTTGGGCAGGCTCCGGAATGCGAGAGCGAGCCCTCGGACCGGCGCAAGGCGATCATCCTGGGCGGCGGGCCGAACCGTATCGGCCAGGGGATCGAGTTCGACTACTGCTGCTGCCACGCCGCCTTCGCCCTTGCCGACATCGGGGTGGAGTCGATCATGGTCAACTGCAACCCGGAGACGGTCTCCACCGACTACGACACCTCCGACCGGCTCTACTTCGAACCCCTCACGGCCGAGGACGTGCTCGAGCTGATCGCCGTCGAGCAGTCCCGCGGGACCCTCCTCGGGGTCATCGTGCAGTTCGGCGGCCAGACGCCGCTCAAGCTGGCCCAGGCCCTGGAGGAGGCGGGCATTCCCATCCTCGGCACCACCCCGGACGCCATTGACCTGGCGGAGGACCGCGAGCGTTTCCAGCAGCTGCTGCACCGGCTCCAGATCGCCCAGCCGGTCAACGCCATCGCCCGCTCCCGCGAGGAGGCCTTCGCAGCGGCCCACAAGGTGGGCTATCCGGTCGTGATCCGCCCCTCCTACGTGCTGGGCGGCCGGGCCATGGAGATCGTCCGCGACGACGAGCAGCTCGAACGCTACATCACCACCGCCGTCCAGGTGTCAGGCGACAGCCCGGTGCTGATCGACCAGTACCTCTCCCGCGCCACCGAGGTAGACGTCGACGCCCTCTGCGACGGCGAGACGGTCTTCGTGGCCGGCGTGATGGAGCACATCGAGGAGGCCGGGGTGCACTCGGGCGACTCCGCCTGTTCCCTTCCGCCCTTCTCCCTCCGCCCCGAGACCATCGCCGAACTGAAGCGCCAGACCGAGGCCATGGCCTTCGCCCTTGGGGTGAAGGGCCTGATGAACGTCCAGTTCGCCATCGAGGAGCCCCACTCCGAGGCGCCGCGCATCTACGTGCTGGAGGTCAACCCGCGCGCCAGCCGGACCGTGCCCTTCGTCGCCAAGACCATCGGCCGGCCCCTGGCGGGCATTGCAGCCAAGGTGATGGCCGGCCAGCCCCTGGCGGGCTTCGGCCTCGCCGAAACGCCCTACGATCACGTGGCGGTGAAGGAGGCGGTCTTCCCCTTCGCCCGCTTCGCCGGGGTCGACACTGTCCTCGGGCCGGAGATGCGCTCGACCGGCGAGGTCATGGGACTGGACTGGCGGCGCGAGGGCGAGGGGCCCGGCCCGGCCTTCGCCCGGGCCTTCGCCAAGAGCCAGCTGGGCGGCGGGACCGTCCTGCCGGCCACCGGCGCGGTCTTCGTCTCGGTGAAGGACACCGACAAGCCCTGGATCGTCGAGCCCGTCCGCCTGCTGCTGGAGCGGGGCTTCAGGGTGCTCGCCACCGGCGGGACCGCGACCTACCTGGCCGACCAAGGTCTTTCGGTGGAGCGGGTGCGCAAGGTCCTCGAGGGCCGGCCGCACATCGTCGACTCGATGAAGAACGGCGAGGTCCAGCTGGTCTTCAACACCACCGAGGGCAAGCAGTCCCTGGCCGACAGCTACGAGATCCGCCGCACCGCCCTGATGATGAAGATTCCCTACTTCACCACCTCGGCGGGCGCCCTGGCGGCGGCCCAGGCCATCACCGCCATGGCCCACGGCCCCCTCGACGTCCGCCCCTTGCAGGACTACGCCGCCTGACGCCGGAGCCCCGGCCCCGCTGAGGGGGCGCGAGCCCTTCAGCAACCCCCTCCGGCCCGCTTCGCGGTCCACCTCCCCCGCAAGAGGTGGAGGAAGTACTGAGTCATTGCTCCCCTGCGGGGGAGCTGTCGGCGAAGCCGACTGAGGGGGCGCTGCGGCCTCTCAGAAAACCCCTCCTTCCCGCTTCGCGGTCCACCTCCCCCTTCCAGCAGGGGAATCGCATATGGCGGGGCCTCGGAAAAGGAACCGGAACGGGTGAGCGTCTGTTATCCCGGAAGCGGCTACTGTTCTTGTCTTGCTACCCGCTTTTCGATCGAGAAAATCTTGCACACGCAAGTCGTTCGATAGGCGGATTCCATATGCAATAGCCCTGCCCTCGGGAGGGGGAGGAATTAGGGAGTTCATTGCTCCCCTGCGAGGGAGCTCCCGGCGAAGCCCGGTGAGCAACCATGTTCAAGCGGGTCGGGTTTTGACCCAGGGCTGGCCTCTGTGGAGGATGAGGTTGGCGGCTTCGATGAGCTTTCGCATGACGGCGACGATGGCGAGCTTGATGGGCTTTCCACGGGCGAGGAGGGCCTGGTGGAAGGCTTTGAAGCCGGGGTCGT
>NZ_JADCBG010000008.1 GCF_020253645.1 Phenylobacterium sp. | reverse complement strand
GACAGTCCCGGAGGCCGGCCGTTATCTGCGCGGCGAGGTCGAGGTCGCCGCCGCCGACCTGGACCCGGAGATCGTCTGGAACACCCAGGAGGCCTACCTGTCGGGGCTCCTGCCAAGCCTGATGCGGGTGGTGCTGGACAGCCCCAGCGTGCGCTGGCTGCAGACCTTCAACGCCGGACTGGACCTCCCGATCTTCAGGCGGATCATGGAAAAGGGAGTCCGGATCACCAAGTCCGCGGCCCAGGGCGTGGTCATCGCCGAATACGTCATGGGCCACGCCCTGTCTCTGATCGTGCCGATAGACCTCCAGCGCGACCTGAAGTCACGACGGGAATGGGGCCGTACGCCCTACCGGGAGGTGAGCCGGACCCATTGGCTCCTGGTGGGTTACGGAGCCATCGGCGAGCAGATCGCCCAGCGCGCAAGGGCCTTCGGGGTGGATCTGACGGTCGTGCGGAGAGGGACGGAAGCCGGCCTCGCAAACAGAACCCTTCCGCTGTCGAGGATCCATGAAGCGCTGCCGGAGGCGGACGTTGTGGTCCTCGCCTGCGCCCTGACCGACGAGACCCGGAATCTCTGCAACGACGCCTTCTTCTCGGCCATGAAACCGGGCGCCCTCCTCATCAACATCGGCCGGGGCGGACTGGTCGATGAGGACGCCCTTCATCGGGGTCTGGAGTCCCAGCGGCCAGCCCATGCCGTCCTCGATGTCTTCCAGACCGAACCCCTTCCGCAGGACCACTGGATTTGGACTCACCCCCGGGTCCGGGTCAGCGCCCATACCTCCAACTCCGGCGACGGGGTTCAGCCCCGGGCGGACGACCAGTTCGTGGAGAACCTCGGGCGCTATCTCAGTGGAGACCCGCTTCTCAACGAAGCGGCGCGGGCCGAGGTGGGACTGGCCTGAAAGATCGGGCCGGTATGCGCCTGATGTCGACGGACCCGGGCTGAGCCGGGGAAAAGAGGTCAGGCGTCCAGCGCGGATCTCTGAGCCCGGCGAACCTCGACAACGCGGACCCGCCCCCTGTCCAGCACCAGCGCAAGCTCGCCACGCTTGACGCGCAAGGCGTCGGCGCCGAAGGCCTCAAGTCGCCAGCCAGACAGGGCCGGTGTGTCCGCAAGGTCGTCCTGGGCGATGAGTTCCAGATCAGACACGGTCGCGATCAGCTTGGAAGCGACCCCCGCGTCTTCCGCCCTGGCCTTGAGCAGAACCTTGAGCAGCTCGACGACAGCACCTGCAGCGGGATTGTGCGGCGCACGGGTCTTCTCGACCACTGGGGCGTTGGCCTCCGGCGCCCTGAGGGCCTCACGGATGACCTCCAGGAGTTCCGGGCCGAACCGGGACCCGGCGAAACCCTTCGGGACGGATCGCAAACGCTCCATCTGACCGGCGTCCGTCGGCGCCTGGCTGGCCAGTTCGTCTATGGCGTCGTCCTTGAGAATCCGGCTGCGCGGCTGGTCTCGCGACTGCGCCGTGCGCTCCCGCCACTCGGCCACGGCCCGATAGACGCTCATATAGCGGGAGGTCTGCTTTCGCGGCTTGAGCCGACGCCAGGCGTTCTCAGGTGACACGTCGTAGAGGGACGGATCGCAGAGGGAGGTCATCTCGTCGGCAACCCAGGCCAGACGTCCCTCCGCCTCAAGCCGCGCGCGAAGCTGCGGATAGATCACCGCCAGATGCGTCACGTCGGCCAGGGCGTAGGACAACTGGCTGTCGGTAAGCGGCCGACGCGCCCAGTCCGTAAACCGGCTGGACTTGTCCAGCTCTATCCGGAGCATGTTCCGCACGAGAGCGTCATAGGCGATCTGCTCCCCGTGCCCGGCCGCCATCGCGGCGACCTGGGTATCGAAAAGAGATGCCGGCATCGCTTTGAGATTATTGAAGATCTCGACATCCTGACGGGCGGCGTGAAAGACCTTGACGATGGACGGATCCCGCAGGATCTCCAGAAAAGGCTCCAGGTCGATCCCCTCCGCCAGAGGATCAATCACCGCCTCCACATCCGGCGTCGCGGCCTGAATGAGGCAAAGTCGCGGCCAGTAAGTCGTCTCGCGGATGAACTCGGTGTCAACGGCGACGAAGGCCTGCCCCCGGATCTGATTGCAGAAGGTCAGAAGCTCAGCGGTGGTCGTGATCAAGGTCATAGGCTAGCTATACGCCGTCGTCCGGCCGAGTCTGCAAGCCCGGCGGAGGGTTTATTGAAGGGTCCGGCCATGAGCGAGCGTCCGAACGGTCTCACCTACGCCCAGGCGGGCGTGGACATCGACGCCGGCGCGGCCCTGGTGGATCTGATCAAGCCGATGGCGAAGTCCACCCGGCGGCCGGGGGCTGATGGTTCGCTTGGCGGCTTCGGCGCCTTGTTCGACCTGAAGGCCGCCGGCTTCATTGACCCCCTCCTCGTCTCCACCACGGACGGAGTGGGCACCAAGCTGAAGATCGCCATCGAGACCGGCCTGCACGACACCGTAGGCATCGACCTGGTCGCCATGTGCGTGAACGACCTGCTGGCGCAGGGCGCCGAGCCCCTCGTCTTCCTGGACTATTTCGCCACCGGCAAGCTGGACGTGGAGTCTGCGGCCAGGGTCGTGGCCGGGATCGCAGAAGGCTGCCGCCAGGCCGGGTGCGCCCTCGCGGGCGGCGAAACCGCCGAGATGCCCGGTATGTATGCTGCAGGCGACTACGATCTGGCGGGCTTTTCCCTGGGGGCGGTCGAGCGCGGCGCCGTCCTGCCGCGACTGGGCGACCAGAAGCCTGGCGACGTGATCATCGGCCTCGCCTCCTCGGGTCCGCACTCCAATGGCTATTCCCTGATCCGGCGGATCGTGGAGCGCAGCGGCCTGGACTGGAGCGCCGCCTCGCCCTTTTCCGATGACGAGACCCTCGCCACAGCCTTGATGCGCCCGACCCGGATCTATGTCCGCCAGGTCCTGCCGCAGATCCGCGCAGGCCGGATCAGCGCCTGCGCCCACATCACCGGCGGCGGACTGATCGAAAACCCGCCCCGGGTGATCGCCGAGGGTCTGGCAGCCCGGTTCGACTGGAACGCCTGGGCCCCTCCCCCGGTCTTCGGCTGGCTTCAGGAGGCGGGCGGCGTGGCTGACGCCGAGATGCGCCGCACCTTCAACTGCGGCGTCGGCCTGATCCTGACCGTCCGTCCGGATGACGCCGGTGAGGTCCTCGCCGGCCTGGTCGAAGCCGGCGAGGACGCCTTCGTCTGCGGCGAACTGGCCGCCGCCTGACGCTCAGACGCCCCGGAAGACCGCAGGACGCTTCTGGTTGAAGGCCGCCACGCCCTCCCGCCGGTCCTCGGTGGTGAAGAGCCGGTTGTACTCCGCCAGCTCCAGCTCCATCGCCTCGTCCAGGGGCAGCACCGCGCCGGTCCGAACGACCGCCTTCACCGCCCGGATCGACAGGGGCGCCTTGGAGGCGATCAGGACGGCCCGCGCCACCAGGTCGGCGACCAGGCTCTCGTTCGGCCGGACGGCGTTGACGAGGCCGATGGACAGGGCCTCCGCCGCATCGACGGGCAGGCCGCTCATCAGCATCTCCGAGGCCCGGCGCTCGCCGACAGCGCGCGTGAGCAGCTGCGTCCCGCCGAGGCCCGGGATGATCCCCAGCCCGGCTTCGGGCAGACCGATGCGGGCGCTCTCGCCCGCCCAGGCGAAGTCACAGGCCAGGGCCATCTCCGCGCCGCCGCCCATCGCCGCACCGTTGACGGCGGCGAGGACGGGGAAGGGACAGGCCAGCTGAGCGCGGATCATGTCCTCGAACAGGCGATGCTGTTCGGCCCAGGCCGCGTCGGTCATGCCGTCGCGTTCCTTCAGGTCGGCGCCGGCGCAGAAGAAGCGCCCCTCGCCGGTCAGGACCGCAGCGCGGACCGAGGCGTCCGAGGCGAGGCGGGTCCAGAGGTCCAGGAGATCCCGTCCCATGCCGGTCGACAGGGCGTTGGCGGCCTCGGGGCGGTTCAGGGTGACCTGCACCACCCCGGGCGCGGCCTCCTGCACCCGGATCGTCGCATAATCGCTCATCTGCCCTCCGGTCCGGCGACCACGCCGTCGTCATGAAGCTTGCCGATCTGCGCCGACGAGAGGCCCAGCACGGTGGCGAGGACCTCGTCGGTATGCTGCCCCAGCCGGGCGGCCGGACGTGCCGGCTGGCGCTCGTCCTGCGGCACGGTGCCGGCGAAGCCCGCGGCGGGATAGGTCTCGCCCGACGGATGGGTCAGGGTCGAGAAGACGGGGTTGCCGGCGAAGAGTCGGGGGTCCTTCGCCGCCTGGGACAGGGTCTGATAGGGGCCCCAGCAGACGCCAAGGCGCTCGAACTCCGGCGTCAGCTCAGCGAGCCTGTGGCGGGCCATAGCCGCGTCGAAGATCGGGACTAGCCGGTCCCGGTGGGTGAAGCGCAGGCCCTCGTCCCGGGCGAAGTCGACGCCCAGCTCGGCCTCCAGGGCCTTCACCTCGTCGACAATGCCCAGCAGGGGCTGGATGCCCGACCACTGGCGGGGCGTAATGGCCACCAGCATGATCCGGACGCCGTCGGCGGTGGCGAAGTCGCGGCCGAAGGCGCCGAAGATGTCGTTGCCGACCCGGGGGCGGTCACCCTCCCCGAGGGTCGCCTCGGCCAGCATGCCGAGGTTCGCGAGGCTGGCGGCGGCGATGTCGGACAGGGGCAGGCGCACCTCCCGCCCCTTCCCGTCCCGGCCCCGCGCCATCAGGGCCGAGACCAGGGAGAAGGCGGCGTAACCTCCCGTCAGGAGGTCCCAGGCCGGCAGGATGTGGTTCACAGGGCGCGGATCGTCTGCGTGGCCGGTGAAGAGCGGCACGCCGACGGCGCTGTTGATCGTGTAGTCGACGCCGGGCCGACCATCGGCCCAGCCCATGACCCGCACGCAGACCAGATCCGGCCGCAGGGCGGACAGGGTCTCGTAGGACAGAAAGCCTTCGACCGGGAAGTTGGTGACGAAGGCGCCGCCATTGTCCCCAGGTGCGGTCGCCAGTTCCTGGGCCAGCCTGCGGCCCTCCGGCCGGGACAGGTCGATGGCGATGGACTTCTTCGACTTGTTCAGCCCCTCCCAATAGAAGCTGTCGCCGCCCCGGCTCAGGGGCCAGCGGTTAAAGTCGGGCCCACCCCCGATGTTGTCGAAGCGGATCACCTCGGCGCCCAGCTGGGCGAGATAGAGGCCGCAGGTCGGACCGGCCACGAAGGCCGAGCCCTCGACGACGCGCAGTCCCTTCAGGAGATCGTACATCAGAAGCTCTTGGGCAGGCCCAGCACGTGGTTGCCCACATGGCTGAGGATCAGGTTGGTGGAGATCGGGGCCACCTGGTAGAGGCGGGTCTCCCGGAACTTGCGTTCGATGTCGTACTCCTCGGCGAATCCGAAGCCGCCATGCACCTGGAGGCAGGTGTCGGCGGCGAACCAGGAGGCCTCGGAGGCCAGCATCTTGGCCATGTTGGCCTCGGTCCCGCAGGGCTGGCCGTCATCGAAGAGGTCAGCGGCGTGGCGCACCATCAGGTCCGCGGCGCTGGTCTGGACATGGGCCCGGGCGATGGGGAACTGGACGCCCTGGTTCTGGCCGATGGGCCGACCGAACACCTCGCGCTCACGGGCGTAGGCGCTGGCCCGGTCGATGAAGAAGCGGGCGTCACCGATGCATTCGGCGGCGATCAGGATCCGCTCGGCGTTCATGCCGTCGAGGATGTAGCGGAAGCCCTGCCCTTCCGTGCCGATCAGGTTCCCCACCGGCACCCGCAGGTCATCGAAGAACAGCTCGGTGGTGGCGTGGTTCAACATGGTCCGGATCGGCCGGATGGTCAGGCCGTTGCCGACCGCCTCGCGCATGTCGACCAGAAGGACGCTCATGCCATCGCTGGGCCGGGCGGCCTCTTCCCTCGCGGTCGTGCGGCAGAGGAGGACCATCAGGTCCGAGTGCTCCGCGCGGCTGATCCAGATCTTCTGGCCGCGGACGACATAGTGGTCGCCGTCGCGCCGGGCGAAGGTGGTGATGCGGGTGGTGTCCGTTCCCGCGCCCGGCTCGGTGACGCCGAACGCCTGGAGGCGCAGCTCGCCCGAGGCGATCTTAGGCAGGTAGGCCTGCTTCTGCGCCTCGCTGCCGTGCTTGAGCAGTGTGCCCATGGTGTACATCTGGGCGTGGCTCGCGCCGCCATTGCACCCTGAGCGGTGGACTTCCTCGAGGACGGCGATGGCCGCCCCGAGGCCCAGGCCCGAACCGCCTTAGGCTTCAGGGATCAGGACGGAGAGAAAGCCGGATTCGGTCAGCGCCCGGACGAACTCCGCAGGGTAGGCGCGCTCCCGGTCCTTCTCGCGCCAATACTCGCCCGGAAAGCCGGCGCAGAGACGGCGAACCGCCTCTCGGATTTCAGGAAAGGTCTCGGCGCTGGCCATGGCGTCTCCCCCGGGGATGAACGCCGACCTGCTACCCTACCCCGGAGGTCAGGCAAAGGGGGCGGCGAACCGCCCCCGCCTACCCGGACCCCGATCAGCCGACGATGTCGGCCTCGCTGAAGAACTGGGCGATCTCGATCGCGGCGTTCTCGAGGCTGTCCGAGCCATGCACCGAGTTTTCGCCCACGTTCAGGGCGAAGAGCTTGCGGATCGTGCCCTCGGCGGCCTGCTCGGGGTTGGTGGCGCCCATCACTTCGCGGTAGCGGGCCACGGCGTTCTCGCCCTCCAGGACCTGCACGACGACGGGGGCGGAGGTCATGGTCTCGACCAGTTCCCCGTAGAAGGGACGCTCCTTGTGGACCGCGTAGAAGCGGCCGGCCTGGGCCGGGGTCATGTGGATGCGGCGCTGGGCGACGATGCGAAGGCCCGCAGCCTCGATCACGGCGTTGATCTTGCCGGTCAGGTTCCGCTTGGTGGCGTCCGGCTTGATGATCGAGAAGGTGCGTTGGGTCATGTGAGCCTGTTCTGGGAAGGGGTGACCGACCGTCAGGGCCGGAAAGGTGCGGGCTTATAGCCGCAGCCTCGCCGCTCGCCAACACCGCGACGGCGGCCAAGCGGTCTGATAGAGACCGCGCCGTCATGCTTCAGATCCGCGACCTCACTCACGACGCCTGGGGACGGCGATTCCTCGACCGGGCGAGCGTCAGCATTCCACCTGGGGCCAAGGTGGGTCTTGTCGGGCGCAACGGCGTGGGAAAGTCGACGCTCTTCGGCCTGATCCGGGATCACGCCCGGTCAGGCGACGGCGAGATCAGCCTGCCCCGCGGGGCGCGCATGGCCGCCGTCGACCAGGAACATCCAGCCACCCCCGTGACCCTCATCGACACCATCCTGGCGGCGGATGAGGAACGGGCCGACCTGCTGGCCCGGCTCGAGACGGCCCCGCCCGAGGAGATCGGCGACATCTATGGCCGCCTGGCGGAGATCGGCGCCGACCGGGCGCCGTCGCGCGCGGCCGAAATCCTGTCCGGCCTGGGGTTTACGCCTGCCGACCTTCACCGCCCCATGGCCGAGTTCTCAGGCGGCTGGCGCATGCGCGTCGCCCTTGCGGCCGCCCTGTTCGCCGAACCGGACATCCTGCTGCTTGACGAGCCCACCAACTATCTCGACCTCGAGGGTGCCCTCTGGCTCGAGGCGCGGCTGCGGAAGTACCCTCACACCGCCCTGATCATCAGCCACGACCGCGACATCCTGAACCGGTCGGTGGACCATATTCTGCACATGCACGAGGCCAGGCTGGAGCTCTACCCCGGCGGCTACGACGACTTCGAGCGCCAGAGGGAGGAAAGGGCGCGGGT
>NZ_JADCBG010000079.1 GCF_020253645.1 Phenylobacterium sp. | reverse complement strand
TGAACCGGATTGATCCGGAGATCGCCCTCCATGCCTACGAGATCAACGCCAGGGCCGTGGAGAGGGCGCGCGCCCTCGGCATTGCAGAGATTCATCATCAGAGCGTGCTGGAGGAGATCCCCGCCGACCGCACCTATGACCTCGCCTTCACCAAGGGCGTGCTGATCCATATCCACCCGGAGGAACTGACGCGGGTCTACGACAACCTCCACGCGCTCTCCCGTCGGTACATTATGGTGTGCGAGTCCTTCAATCCGACCCCGGTCACCGTGAACTACCGGGGCAATACGGACCGGCTCTTCAAGCGGGACTTCGCGGGCGAAATGATGGACCGCTTCGGCCTCCGCCTGGTCGACTACGGGTTCGTCTACCGGCGGGACAACTATTTCCCGCAGGATGATACGAACTGGTTTCTTCTGGAAAAGCCGCTCTGAGGCGACGGATACCCGCCACGCCGGCGGCGAAGCCGGACCGGCGCCTCAGCGCCGGTCCGTGACGCGGGCCTTAGCCCAGGGCGTCCTTGAGCGCCTTGGCGGGCTTGAACTTCAGGGCCTTGGATGCGGCGATCTGGATGGTGGCGCCGGTCGAGGGGTTGCGACCCGTGCGGGCCGGCTTGGACTGGACGGCGAACTTGCCGAAGCCGGGGATGGAGACCTCATCGCCCTTCGCGGCGGCGCCGCGGATAGCGGCGAAGGTCGCCTCGATGGCGGCCTTGGCCTGGGCCTTGGTCAGCTTGGAGTCAGTCGCCGCAACGGCGTCAACGAGATCGGAAATGTTCATGGAAGACCTTTCAAGCAGGGAATCGCTTGAGAAGACCCTGCCAAGCTCGGCCGCATATGTCACCTGCGTGAAATGCCGGAATGGTCCGCTAGACGGGCGGTTTCGGCGCTTGCGTGCTGGAATCGGCCGGCGGAGGGCGGCGCGCGCGCCGGGCGCGGACGCACATGGCCCCGGTCTGATCCCTGTTGAGCGCCCCCGCCGGATCCTCGATCCGCATAGGGCGCCCAGGGATCCAAACCGGGGGATCAGGCGCCAGGCCCATGAGCGTCGTCGATGTCGAAGCGGACACCGGCCTTAAGGAGGGCCGAGGGCGTCAGCCCGAACATCAACCGGAAGGCCGTGCTGAAGTGAGCCGAAGAGGCGAAGCCTGCGGCGTAAGCCGCCTCCGTGAGAGAGCGGGACCGGGCCAGTTCGCGCCCTGCGCACGCCATTCGCCGCCAGAGCCGGTAGCGGCGAAAGGGAACACCGACTGCCTCGCGGATCAGCTCCCGCGCCCGGGAGGGACGAAGCCCGACCCTGCCGGCGGCCTCCGAGAAGCTTGAGAAGGCGTCAGGGTCGTCTTCCAGCGCCCTCAGGAGGGTGACGATCCTGGGGTCTGGTGACGGGCGTCCGGGCAGGTCGAGGGCTCCCCAGAGGCCGAGGATGAGGTCGCCGGGCGCGCCACGCCCCCAGTCTGGAAGGCGGAGCTCCTGAACCCGGGAGGTGATGTCATCGTCCACCAGGGCGTCGAGATACAGGAAGGCCATGGGGCCGCGGGCGCGGAGATGGTGCAGAACGCCCGCCGGAATGACTGCGGACCGGAGGGTTCGGCTTCCCGGGACAGCACCCTTCCCCTCGAAGACGGCAAGATCAAGGGGCGCTTCCAGTCCGAGCGCGATCACGGCCACGGCGTTCCGGTGGGGCGCGAGGTCCAGCCCGGGTCCCAGGTAGGCCGCGCGGGCGCCCCGAAGCCAGATGCAGGCCGTCGACTGATGAAATCGCGGTGTCATGGCGCGATGTAGGCTCCGGACATGACAAATCCCTCCTTACTCGATCTTCCCGTCCTCGCCGCGATCCTAGCCTTTGCTTTGATGGGAGTCGGCGCCCTCGCACGCCCCCTCCTGGTGTCACGGCAGTTTGACATTTCCACCCTGACGGCGGCCGGCCGGAACGAGGTGCGGGCCGTCTACGGCGGCTTTGGCCTCGCCATGGCGGCCTGCCTTGCCGCCGCTCTGGCGCTTCCCGACCTGAGGGTCGGGGTGTGCCTGACGGTCGCCGCCGCCCTTGCCGGCATGGCGGGCGGTCGTCTCATTTCCGCGATGATGGACCGGACCCTCGGCCGCCTGCCCGCCGCCTACCTTGCTCTGGAGACGGTGGTGGCCATCCTCCTCGCCTATGCCGCCCTGGGGCCCCAGGCTTGAAGCATTACCCAGGCGAGGGGGGCCAGCGCCGCGGCGTCGACGAGGGCGATCCTTCGCAGCGGACCTGGCGGCGCCCCAGCTGCGATGTACAGCATCAGGAAGCCCAGAATGCTGATCGTGACGATGACGCTGAGCGGCCGTCGTGCCTCGGCGTCGATCGCCCCCCAGAGGCACCCGAAGGCCACGGCCAGGAACAGAAACGCCCGATGGGCCAGCATGAGGCCCACCTCTCCTTGCGGTGCAACGCCGTACAGTCTTCCCATCATGCCGGGGATGAACGCGGCCATGGCGGGCGGTGCGTGGATTGCCGCGAGCAGGATCCAGGCCAGCCGGTTGAATGTCTCCATGTCGATCTCCCTTTCGAGGAGACTGACGCATCAGCGGCGTCTTGGCTTTCAGCAACCGACGGCTGGGAAGATCGACCGGTCGACCTGTACAGGTCGTCCGGGCCAGGTCTGGCGGAAATGGAAAGGAGGTCTCCGATGATCGAGATCATCGCTCTGGAGGACTGGCATCGGCTGGAATGGCTGCCTCTCTGGAAGGGCTATCAGCGCTTCTATGAAGTCGACATCGACGACGGGACGACGGCTGAGACCTGGCGGCGGCTGATGGACCCGGCCGAGCCGATGTTCGTGCTGGGCGCCCTGCGGGACGGTGTCCTGGTCGGGATCGTCCAATTCATCTTCCACCGCTCCACCTGGACGACGGGCGACTACGCCTACCTGCAGGACCTGTTCACGGCCCCGGACGCCCGCGGAGCCGGCGTGGGCCGCGCCCTGATCGCCGCCGTCCGCGACCGGGCGAGGGCGGAGGGCGCCAGCCGCGTCTACTGGCTGACCCGCGAGGACAACGCCACGGCCATCGCGCTCTACGAGAAGGTCGCCCTGCCGACGGGCTTCATTCAGTTCCGGATCGACCTGCCGCAGGAGTAGTTTGGCCTGGCCGGGGCGGGACGCCTCCTGCCGAGGAGGTCCCTCGCGTTCCGCCGCGCCGGGGTCCGCTTCTGCAGGGCGGATTTTGGGCTAGACTGTGATCCGGCGGGTTGACTTGGCCCCGCCCCAGGGCGGTGGAGGCTTTGCTTGCTTCATCATCTAGCGCAGATCAATATCCTGCGGTTTCGCCTGCCGATGGCCCATCCGGAGAATGCAGAGTTCGTGCGAAGTCTGGATCGCGTGAACGCGACCGCTGAAGCCCACCCGGGATTTGTGTGGCGCCTGACGGACGGTGGTGGCGCCTCCCCGGATCTGCGCATCCATGGCGACGCCCAAATCGAGCTGAACATGTCCGTCTGGACGGACGTGAACGCCCTTGCGGCCTTCGTCTATCGAAGTGAGACCCATCGCGAGATCATGCGTCGACGACACGAATGGTGCGAGCCCATCGACGGCGCCATGGCGCTCTGGTGGGTCCCCGAGGGTCATCGTCCCGGCGTCAGGGAAGGGGAAGAGCGGCTGGAACGGCTCAGACAGCTCGGACCCACGCAGGACGCCTTCAGCTTCAAGCACCCGTTTCCTCCGCCCAGATTTCTGGATGATCGACCTGATCCTTGACGAACGTGCGTGAGACGGGAGGCTGCCGGTAGGAACACCCTCACGCGCCCCAGGCTCCCGGGTCCTGATGGACGCGGGCCAGACCTCCTGCGCGGCCGTCCTGCAGGGTAGGGCGGCGGGGCGGGTTCAGGGCCGCCCGCGCCGCTGACCAAGAGCCTCTTCGCGCAAGGCGCGCCTGACCTCCGGGGAGAGCCGGCGCCAGTCGATGCCGAGAAGGGCCGCCTGCAGGGCGTAGAGAAGGTTGAGGCTGACCCGGGGGTCTGCAGCCATCCGGACCCGGGCGAAGGCCTCGACCGGGCCGACCGACCTCAGATCGGATTCCCGATGGATGCCGACGCTGGCCAGCAGGCGGGCGGATACCGTCCCAAGACCCCGAAGCTCCGACACCGGCCTATCCATCCTGACGCCTCGCCTGTGCGCGCACCGCCGCAACAAAGTCCCCGATCGTCCGGCCGCACTCGGGTCTGAAGGGCGCCCCGTCTTTGAAGCTGCGTATTCGGTCGATCCGGAATACACGGAAGTCATTGCGGCTCTCGCACCAGGCCGTCAGCGTCCAGACCCGACCCCAGTGCTCCAGGCCAAGGGGCCGGACGGTCCGGGCGGACACGGCGCCCGCGCTGTCCTCATAGGTGATCTCGAGGCGCCTTGACCGCGACAGCGCCTCCCTTACGCCCTGCAGGAGCTTCTTCTGCAGGGGCGTCAGCGAAGGCGTGGCATGGAAGGGGGCCTGGCTGACCCCGAGCTTTGAAAGCACATCCCGGGCCGCCCAGGAGAGGGCTTCATCCCCGTGAGCCGCCGCCAGCGCCAGGCCCCAGCGCAGGGCCTCGTGCTCGACAGGCGTCAGGGCGAGAGGGGGCAGGAAGAAGTCGTCCCTGAGCAGGAAGCCCAGGCCCCTTTCGCCGTCGATCGGTGCGCCGTTCGCCTGAAGATCGGAAATATCCCGGTAGATTGTCCGGACCGAGACCTCGAGGCCTTCCGCCAGCGAGGCCGCAGTCCGAAGGCGACCGCCTCTCAGCGCCTGCAGGATTGCAAAGAGGCGGTCTGCGCGGCGCATCTACCGTGAGATCACAATGCGGGCGTGGCGCATGGTGAGCGAGCTGAAGTCGATCCGGGCCATGAAGGCCGCGGCGGCGTCGGTCTCCATGATCCGGTCGGCGGCGGACTTGGCGGACTCCATGTCGTCCCACTCCACGCAGTCGATCCAGACGCCCTCCTCAATCTGGGCCAGCCGACGGGCGCGAAACCCCGGCTGCGCCGCCAGCCAGGGGGTGATGGCCTCGGCGGCGGCTACGAAGTCCGAGGTCTCTCCGGTCGTGCGGAATTCTGCAATTTCGAGGACAGGTGTTGTCATTCACGGGGCCTCCTTTGCGCCCCGCCGCTGGGTATCTTAGGCCAACTGACAGCATTCTGTCAGGAGACTCCGGGGGCGCCCACCGTCGCAGTCAGAGTGTCGCTAGCGAGTCAATCTGTCCGGTTTTTGGAACTCGTGAAGTGTCCGCTTCTCTGTTTGTGGCCGGGATCATGCGCGCATGACCCCGGCGTCGGTCGCGCGGGTTCAGGCGGCAAGCGCTGTGTCTTGCATGATGAGGGAGCCATCCGGCGGATCGTCAGCGGCATCGTGCACATGCTTCGCTCGGGCGCCCAGTGGCGCGACTGCCCACCCGAGTACGGGCCCTACACGACGGTCTACAACAGGTTCAATCGCTGGAGCCGCCAAGGGGTCTGGAGCGGGATATTCTATGCCCTGACAGGCAGGAGCGATGTCGTGACCGGCGCCATCGACGCCACCTACGTCAAGGCGCACCGCTCGGCAGCCGGCGCAAAAGGGGGGGCTTCGACAATGCTATCGGAGCCTCGCGCGGCGGACGAACGACCAATGTCCATGCGCTGACCGACGACCTTGGCCGACCCAGGGCCTTGGTTCTGACGGCGCGGTGCTCCAGCTCGTGCCGACGCCTCGCAAGCTTCTTGCCGATCGAGCCTACGACGCTCGAAAGCTGCGCGACTGGCTCGTCGAGCGAGGCTGCGAACCCGTCATCCCGCCAAACCCAACCCGCAAGCACCCGCACACCTACGATCCGGTCGCCTACCGCAGCCGCAACACCATCGAGCGAATGTTATGCCGTCTCAAAGACTTCCGCCGCATCGCAACCCGCTACGACAAGCGAGCAGACAATTTCCTCTCCGCTGTCCTACTCGCCGCCGCCGTCACCTGGTGGATCCCGATTGAGTCCACAGCCTAGACCAAGGATTGAATTAGGAAATATCCGAATTAGGATGTTCCCTAATGAATTCGCTATTTAAAGCCCTCTCGCACCCGCTCCGGCGCAAGATCGTGGAAATGCTCCGCGCCGGCGACATGACGTCCGGCGACATTGCGGCTGCGTTCGATGTGACCTGGCCGACGGTGACGGGCCATCTCACCGCGCTTAAGGATGCGGGCCTAGTGGACGCGGTCAGGGTCGGCCCTTCGGTTTCCTATCGGCTCAACATCTCTGCAGCCGAAGAAGCAATCGCCTTCCTGCTCGGGCTGATTGGCTCGCCGGTGCCCGCAGGCAAGTTCACCAGAAACGAGGACGCGGAATGACCACGACTTTCCCCGGGCGTGGATGGCGCCCAGATTTCATCGACCTTGGGGCGGGGCTGGCCGTTCTCACCCAGGCTGCGGCGACCGTGGCGACGGCGAGCCGGGACCCGAGCGCCGGCATGTCCATCGGTGGGCCGGAGCTGCAGATCCTGCTTCCCGGCCTGACCGCCGCGGGCGCGATCGCCTATGTGGTCCTTGGGTGGGCGGCTGCCCGGCCCGCAACGCCAGAGGCGGTACTGCGCGGACTCGCCGTGGGCCGCCTCGCCCTCGCCTTGACTCTGGCTTTGGCGTCCGGCGTCGGGATCGCAAGCGCAGCCGGCATGTTCCATCCGCATGCCCATGCCCTTCTCGGCGTGTCGAAGGCGGCCGCAGTGAGCGTCGCGGTCCTGCTCGCTGCCTTCGGCACGATCCTCGGCAAGGTGCGGCAGAACCGGCTCGTCGGCGTCCAGACGCCGTGGACGCAGAGAAGTCCCCTGGCATGGGAAAAGTCGAACCGCCTGCTTGGGCGGTTCTATTTCTGGGGAGGCCTCGTCCTGTTGATCGCATCCCCTTCCACCTCCGGGGCAATCCTCTTGAGCGCGGCGGCGACCCTGGCGCTGCTCGGCGCCCTTGCCGCCGTCCTGGAGAGCCATCGCGTCTGGGGTCGGACCCGGGACTGACTGGAGCCAATCATGACCCTCAAGCTATCGGTTCGCGCGGGCTGGCCCCGCCAGGTCTTCGTCTGGCTTGTCTTATTGATCACTCTGGCGATTTGCGGCGCGCTGGTGGCCGGGAGGGGGGCGGAGACGGGTCTCCGAGCCCGCAACGCTGGTACGATAGTCGAAGGAGAACTTGTTGATGTCGGCGGCCGAGCGCTCCATGTCAGGTGCATAGGGAAGGGGGCACCCCTCGTGCTTCTCGAAACCGGCGGAGCCGTCCCTGCGGTCCTGAACTATCCCTTACAGGATCGGATCGCCCGGTACACGCGGACCTGCGCCTATGACCGTGCGGGCCTTGGCCTCAGCGACGCCGCAACGCCGGGGCGCGACTTCGAAGCCCGCGCCGCCGACGCCTGGACGGCTTTGGAAAGGATGGAGGAGGCGGGACCTTACCTTTTGGTCGGCAGTTCGTTCGGAGGCATGCTGGCGCGTAAGGAGGCGGTACTCGGCTCGCACCGCGTCGTGGGGCTGGTCCTGGTCGATGCTGCGGAGGAGCAGTTTGTCTTTTCTCACCTCGACGATCTTCGTCGTCAATTGTGGCAGCTCAGGCTCCTCGAATACTTGGCTCAGGCGCATCTCCTGGGTAGCCTGTTGAAGCTGACGCCTGTCCTTGATCACCTCAGACCCGACTACCGCCAGGCCGCGATCTCGCAGCTTTCGAGGCCGGGGCACTGGCGTGCCGCCTTGGACGAGATCGCCGCCTACGATGCGACGCCGCCGAAGGACCGGCGCGTGGGCGGGCTCGGAAGCTTGGGATCCACGCCTCTGGTGGTCATCACCAGAGCCGAAGGGGACCCACGCACGGCTGGGGCCTCCGAGTGGTCTCAAGCGCAGCGACGGCTGTTGCGGCTGTCCTCCAATGCGCGGCTGTCTGTCGCCCCGAACAAGGGACACAATATCGCCAGCGACGATCCGGACTTTGTGGCGGCCGAGGTGCAACGCCTCGTGGCGCTCGCCAGGACCCGCGCCGCCGGGTCCTGGTGAGCGGGCGCCCTGCGGCGGAACTGCCTCGAACCGAGGGGTCTCGCTCTTTCCCGCCCGCGGCTCCCGGCGATCGAACGCCGAGGTCGCGGGCGGGCCAAGTGAAGCGCCGGAGATGCGCTCAGAGAGTTTCCGCCTGGTTCCAGGCGTGGACGCATCGATCGAGGCCGATGGCGACTTCGAGGACGAGTATGTCGACCTCGCGCTCCTCGCCGCCCTTCGACCCGACACGAACCGTCTGCGGGAAGTCCTTGCGGCGCGATATGGACGCCAGTTCCATCCACTTGTCGCCGTTGTCGACCTCCACATCCATGGTGACCTGCGAGTAGGCCGGCAAGCGATCGGAAGGCACAACGCGGGTCGGTAGTCGGGTCATGGCGCCGATCATTCGACGGACCGGCTCGAGGCAGCCGCCGTGATAGTCGTTGGCGGTGTCTGAGGTGTAGGCGCACTGGAATTCGAGCTGCCAAAACTCCTTGAGCCGCACGTGTTTCGTGGGCTGGTCCTGCTCGCGCCGAAACGATTTGCCGGCTTGCCATACGCACAGCGGGGGACGGACGCGTTGGTGGCTGTTGAGCAGGTGCTGCATGTAGACATAGGTCGACGGCGTAGTCTCCGGACGCAGGACCAGTTCGTGGTCGTGCTCAGAGAGCTTCGCCTGCACGAACACGTCGTCCGCGCCGTAGGCGGCCGAGATGAGTTCGCGCGGGGTCAGGATCGGCGCCTCGACGCGGCGAACGTCCCAGGCCGGGTTGGTGGTCTTGAGGAATGCGCTGACCTCGCCCGCAAAGTGCGCGGTCATCATGTCGCGCAGGCGAATGTCGCGCTCGGTCCAGTGGACGAGCCCATTGGCGTTATAAATGGAAAGCATGGCGGCCTCTTGGTCGCTGGAAGGTCTGAGATGAGGGCTTGGGCTTAACGTCCCCGGGCGTGCGGGAACGGCAGTCAGCCTCGCCCGCGACTATCCGGAGACGCGCAGACCTCGGCCGCCGACTGCGCGCACGGCGCTCGGCTCGAAAGGCGTAACGATGATCGAAATCGCGATCATGGGGACTTCATAAGGTCAAGGCAGCCGCGAGACAATATCGAATGACCGCTCGGCGCCGAGCTCGAACACCCGGGGTTGGTCGACTGGTTCAACAATCATCGCTTGTCCGGTCCCATCAGGCATATCCCGCCCGCCGAGGCTGAAGCCAACTACTATGTGGCGCGAGAGACCCTCGATATGGTCACATGACTCAAAAGAACCCGCCTCAGGAGAACCCGGGACGCTTCAAATATTGTATTGGGCCACTAAACGAATGATGAGAGGCAGCATGAAAGGTGATCAATCGGCAACCCTCCATACGCCTCGACTATCCCTGCGGCCGGTGCGAAAGGCCGACAGGGGCGATCTGATCGCGCTCGAACGTGACGCCGAGGTCATGCGCTTCATAAACGGTGGACGTCCGACGCCCGAGGATGGGCTCGATCCGAAAGCGGACTTCCTGATGCCCCGTGGGGGCGAGCCCGGCATCTGGACCGCCGTTGGGGTTGCGTCTCGGACCTTCATCGGCTGGTTTTCCCTGACGCCCCACAGCGAGGCCGTCGCCCAACTTGGCTATAGGCTCTGCCGCTCGGCGTGGGGCCAAGGATTTGCGTCAGAAGGCGCGCGCGCCTTGGTGCGAAAAGGCTTCGTCGAAATGCAGTTGAATCGGATCGTGGCAACGACAATGGCTGCCAATCATGCTTCTAGACGGGTCATGGAAAAGGCAGGTCTTACCTATGTCCGTACAGTCTATTTCGACTGGCCGGATCCTCTGGCAGACAGTCATCTTGGTGATGTGGAATACGAGATTACCCGCGCTGATTGGCAACGCGTAACGTGACCTTCAGCCCAGATCGGGCGCATGACGAGTCTATTTGTCGATCGCTTTCGCCCACCAATGCGATGAATCCACCTGCTCGAAACCGGCCGCGACGTAAGCGGCGATGGCTGCGTGATTGAAGTGGGCGGTGCCGACGCGAGCTTCGATGAGGCCGCGCGCACTTAGTCTTGCGAGCGCTTCGAGCATGACGGCTCCGGCCAACCGCCGGCCCCGATGGACGGGTGCAACGCCGACAGGCTCGAATACGCCAACGCCGCTCGCTTCGTCCGCCCAAAAAATGCAGTTCGCGATAAAACTGCCATCCGGCGCCACGGCCAAAATATCGAGCGAAGGGTCATAGACGGGTAGGGCGATCAGACTGAGATAGGCTTCCGCTGAAAACTGCGAGCGGGCTGAGATGCCGAGATGTTCCAGGTGATCCCAAGCACCACGGTGGGCGGCGGCGCGTAGCACAGGGTCGATGCCGATGCTGTCCCTCAACAAATACCCGGGTGGCAGTTCAGGCGGTTGTATGGGGCCGTTCAAGTCGCGCCGGAAGCAGACGCCATCGGGTCTGGCCTTCCGATAGCCGAGCTCCTCGAGCATCGTGATGCGGCGGAGGTCGGCAGCCAGTGCACGGATCCGGAGTCGACTTTCGGCGGGCTGGCCTTGGCTGGCAAGGCGGCGCCGGCAGGTGTCCTCGGCCCAGTGGACGGCGGTGCGGACCAGATGCTCGCTAGCGGGAAGGGTCTCTATCCAGACCTCGCCTTCGCTTTGAAACCAGGCGAGCGCCTCGACATGGTCGGGACCCGACCAGAAGCGGCACGGCTGCGGCTGGTCGGCGCGCGTTTGCAACGCCCAGGCTATGTCACCCGGATGCCAGGATGAGCGGAGGGGCGAGCGCTGGGCAGTGCAGGCGCTTGCAAAGGCGATAAGCGCTGGAAGGTCGGCGAGGCCCTGGTAGCGCCTTGATGGGAGCTCCGCTTGCGTGTCCTGCGTAGTCAATGCGCGTCTCTCTTAGGCAGCCCTGGGATATGACGTCACCTATTTCGATTGGCCAAGGGTAGGCGCTACCCACAGAGGGTGGCGATCCTCTCTTTGGCCAAGGTTTCAGACCTCCAACTCGAACCCTCAAGCCCTGCTGTAACGCCGTAATCCCGCCATTCCGGGAATAGGGCGTTCGACGGTGAAGTCGCAGAAATGACGGGATCGGCGGCCAGAAAATTTCGATGGCAGGATAAAAGCCGCGAGGTGCGTTGGGGGGTTTAGGGCGAATAGGTCAGTAAGATCAGCTGTCTAAAGCGAGGCATAGCAAGTGTTTTTCATGTGCGATTTTCGGAAAGAGGTTGAATAGAACGAAAGTTTTACGCCTTGCGCCAATTTAGAGAGAGCCTTAAACGCTTGGTGGAACCAGCGTCGGGCTAGGGTCAGGCAATGGCCTGCAGCCCTTTCGACTTTACCAGGTTCAGCAGTTTCAGCGATGGGCCGTCCGGTCGCTTCTCCCCGCGCTCCCATTTGCTGACAGCATCTTTGCGAACGTTCAGGTAGCTGGCGAACACGGGCTGGGAGACCTGCTCGCGTTCCCGCAGCGCCCTGATTTCCTCCGGCGCCATGGGCGTTACCGGGGTCAGGCACAGGACGTCGAACTCGCGCATGGTCGCCTTGTCGATGACGCCGGCGCGATGCAGGCCGGCAGCGGTCTTGTGAACCGTCCCGAGTATACCGCCTTCAGTCTTGCCTGCCGACTTCGTCATCGATCGTAACCTCTGCAATCTCACCGGCGGATTTCGCCGTCTCGATGGCGCTCAGGTCGAGGGCCAGGAAGGTGGCCGCCAACGCCTTCAGCGCCTTGAGTTCCTTGGGCGAAATGTTCGCCTTCTCGTTCTTGGCGAAGCCGTGGACGAAGAAACTGTGTCCGCCGACCTTGAACAGGATGATCGTCCGGAAGCCGCCGGACTTGCCGCCGCCGTACCGGGCGATCCTCTGCTTGAAAACGCCGCCGCCGAGGTCTGCGTCCCATTGACCGGACGCCACAGCCTGGGCGGCATCGAGCAGATCCGCACTCTTCAGATCCGCCTTGCGGGCGAACCTCGAAAACTCCTTGGTTTTGTAGACGCTCATCGTCTAACAAACCCCAAAATATGTAGCTCCAAGAGCTATAGTTTTCAAGGGCGTCATCATGCCGCCCTCGACGCGGCGATGGCATGCAGGGACTCTGGCTTTTGGTGCGAACAGATCTGAAACATCTTCCAGTCTTTGTGGCCCGTCACCAGGGCCACTTGTTCAATGGCGAAGCAAGGCTCAAGGAGACGGTCTGGGCCTTCATCGCGCAGCCCGTGAAAATTTGGCTCCCTGATGGCCAGCTCTTCCGGACTCGAGCGCAGGTTGCAAGGAGAGTCACTGCGCCAGTCGCGTCTACTGGCTGACCCGCGAGGACAACGCCACGGCCATCGCCCTCTACGACAAGGTCGCCCTGCGAACGGGCTTCATCCAGCACCGGATCGGCCTGCCGGCGGGATAGGCTGAGGCCGTTTCCCGTTTGCAAGCGCCGGGCGGCTGATCTAGTTCGGCGGCCTCTGGTCCCGGCAGGACGGGATCCGGGCAGGACGCGAATGACCCACACCGCCCACCGCTTCTGCGTCGCCCCGATGATGGACTGGACGGACCGTCACTGCCGGTCCTTCCACCGGGTGCTGACGCGGCGCGCCCTCCTTTATTCCGAGATGGTCACCAGCGCCGCCGTCCTGCATGGCGACCGCGATCGCCTGCTGGGCTTTGATGCCGCCGAGCATCCCGTCGCCCTCCAGCTGGGGGGCAGCGATCCGGGCGAGCTGGCGACGGCGGCGCGGATCGGCGAGGACTTCGGCTATCGCGAGATCAACCTGAATGTCGGCTGTCCCTCCGACAGGGTGCAGTCGGGCCGGTTCGGCGCCTGCCTGATGCTGGAGCCGGCCCTGGTGGCCGACTGTATGGCCGCCATTCGGCAGGCGGTTTCAGTCCCGGCGACGGTGAAGTGCCGGATCGGGGTGGATGACCAGGACCCGGAGGCCAGCCTCTTCACCCTGGTCGATGCCTGCGCCGCCGCCGGGGTCGACACCTTCATCGTCCACGCCCGCAAGGCGATCCTGAAGGGCCTGTCGCCCAAGGAGAACCGGGACATCCCGCCCCTGAACTATGATCTGGTCCGGCGGCTGAAGCGGGAGCGACCCGGTCTGACCATCGTGCTGAACGGCGGGATCGGCGGCCTGGATGCGGCTGAGGCCCTGCTGGGTGACTTCGACGGGGTGATGCTGGGCCGGGCCGCCTATCACGACCCCGGCCTGCTGGGCGAGGTGGACGCCCGGATCTTCGGCGAGGCCGCCATCGTCACGCCGGAGGCGGCGGTGGAGGCCTACCTGCCCTATGTGGAGGCGCGGCTTTCCGAGGGCGTTTCCCTGGCCGCCATGACCCGCCACATGCTGGGCCTGTTCCAGGGTCGGCGCGGGGCGCGGGCCTGGCGGCGCATCCTGACGGTGGAGTCGGTCCGGCCGGGCGCCGGCGTCGAGGTGATCCTCAGGGCCCTGGCGGAGGTGGCGGGTTCAGGGATGCAGGCGCAGGGCCTGGGGCGTGGCCTCGAAGCCGGAGAGCCGGCGCAGATAACTCATGCCGAGCAGTGAGGCGTCCGTGTCCCGGTCCAGGACCAGGGCATCGACATTGCGCACCACGGCGCCGTCCACCGCCACCGAAGCCAGGGTGATCCGGGCGGCGCGCGCCTCACCCGCGGCGGTGGCCACCTTCAGGCCATAGGTCAGGGAAGCCGGGTCAACCCCGACCCGGCGGGCGTCGGCGGCGGACAGGGAGACCACGGTCGCCCCGGTGTCCACCAGCATCCGCACAGGGTGGCCATTGATCCGCGTCTCGGCCCAGTAGTGTCCGTCATGGCCCATGGCCACCGAGGCGGTTCCGGGACCCTGCGGATGGCCTCCGGGCAGTGTGGCCGAGGCGGCGCGGACCGCCGGGGCCAGCATCAGGACAGCCTGGCCTGCGGCCACGGCCGCCACGGCGGCGGCGAGGGCGATCAGGGCCGTCCTTTGCATGTCGGATCCGCCTCCGCGCAGGAATGCGCAGGGGCAGGCTAGGCGAGGATGGTTAGCCGGAAGTGAATGACTCCGGTCAGAACATGGCCAGCTTTTCGGGGCGGATGAGGCTGCGGCGCGACGGCAGCTCGCCCATGACCGCATCCCGGGCCTCCGGAGTCATTTTTGACCAGCCGGCCACCTCGTTCAGCCGGCGGTAGCAGCCCATGCAGAGCCCGCTCTCACCATCAATGACGCACACCTTGATGCAGGGCGTACGGATGGGCGCAGGTCGCTCGTTGTCGCTCATGTCTTCTGGCCCTTCCCGTCACCGGAGCATCATTCTGCTTTGACCGGGGTTGGAGCGACAAGCCCCCGATGCATCCGCTGCGGACCGTCCGGTTCAGGCCTGCCCTCACGTCATCTGGCTGCGGCGCTTTTCAAGGGACGGTCCTTGACCTATGTGGGGCGGCGGAAAGGCGCGTATTTCCGCGCCAGACGCCGGAGCTGTCTCATGAACCTGGATTTCTCCCCCGAGGACAACGCCTTCCGCCAGGAAGTCCGCACCTTCATCGCCGAGAACTACCCCAAGGCGCTGCGCGAGAAGCAGGAGCGCGGCGAGACCCTCGGCAAGGAAGACTATCTCTCCTGGCACCGGATTCTGGCCAAGAAGGGCTGGGCCGTCCCGTCCTGGCCGGTGGAGCTGGGCGGCACCGGCTGGACCCCCACCCAGAAGTACATCTGGTCCGAGGAGCAGGCTCGGGCCGACACCATCGGCGTCCTGCCCTTCGGCGCCTCCATGCTGGCGCCCGTGCTCTACACCTTCGGCACCGAGGAGCAGAAGCAGAAGTTCCTGCCGGGCATCCGTGACGGCCAGGTCTGGTGGTGCCAGGGCTATTCCGAGCCGGGCTCGGGCTCCGACCTCGCCAGCCTCAAGACCCGCGCCGAGCGCGTGACCGGCGACGACGGCAAGGAGTACTACATCGTCAACGGCCAGAAGACCTGGACCACGCTGGGACAGCACGCCGACTGGGGCTTCTTCCTGGTCCGCACGGATCCCGACGCCAAGCCTCAGGCGGGCATCTCCTTCCTGCTGATCGACATGAAGAGCCCGGGCATCTCGGTGCGCCGCATTACCACCCTGGAGGGCGGCCACGAGGTCAACGACGTCTTCCTCGACAATGTGAAGGTGCCGGTCGAGAACCGGGTCTTCCACGAGAACCAGGGCTGGACCTGCGCCAAGGCCCTGCTGGCCCACGAGCGCTCCGGCATCGCCGGCGTCGCCCGGTCCAAGCGTGGCCTGGAGCGCCTGCGCCAGATGGCCTCCACCGAGCTGTCCGACGCCGGCGGCGCCCTGATCCAGGACGCCTTCTTCCGCCGCAAGGTGGCCGAGCTGGAAATCGACCTGACGGCCCTTGAGTTCACCGAGTTGCGCACCCTGGCGGGCGAGTCCAGCGGCAAGGGCCCCGGCCCGGAAAGCTCGATCCTCAAGATCAAGGGCACGGAGATCCAGCAGCGCCTGCAGGAACTGGCCCTGGAGGCCGCCGGCCACTACGGCGCGCCCTTCCTGGGCGAGGCGGGCCACAATTCCGGCATCGGGCCCCAGCACTCGCTGGACCTGGCCGGCGACTACTTCAACGGCCGCAAGACCTCGATCTATGGCGGCTCCAACGAGATCCAGCGCAACATCATCTCCAAGATGGTGCTGGGCCTCTAAAGAACCCTAGCGACACTCAGGAGGGGCTGCGGCCCCGGGCGGGACACAGATGGATTTCAGCTTCACCGAAGAACAGTCGATGCTCCGCGACACCGTCGCGAGCTACCTGGCCGATAACTACGGCTTCGACCAGCGCCGGGCGGCCCTGGGACGCGAGCCGCACTGGCGGCCGGAGGTCTGGAGCGCCTTCGCTGACGAGCTGGGCATCCTCGGCGCGGCCTTCCCGGAGGCCCTCGGCGGCCTCGGCGGCGGCTACACCGAGAACATGGTGGTCATGGAAGAGCTGGGCAAAGCCCTCGTGGTCGAGCCCTACCTCGGCACGGTGGTCATCGGCGGCGGCTTCCTGAAGCACGGCGCCCCCGCCGGCGCGGACGAGCTGATTGGCCAGATCATCGCCGGCAAGGCCATCTTCGCCTTCGCCTATGCCGAGCCCCAGGGCCGCTACAACCTCCGCGACCTGAAGACGACCGCCCGCAAGGACGGCGCGGGCTATGTCCTGAACGGCCACAAGGCCGTGGTGGTCGGCGCGCCCTACGCCACCCATCTGGTGGTCACCGCCCGCACCGGCGGCGGCCAGCGTGACGCGGGCGGGATCTCGGTGTTCATCGTGCCGAAGTCGGCCAAGGGCGTGACCACCCGCGACTATCCCACCGTCGACGGCTTCCGCGCCTCGGAAGTCTATTTCGAGAACGTCGTCCTGGGCGCCGAGGCCCGGATCGGCGGCGAGGGCGAGGCCCTGCCCCTGGTCGAGAAGGTCATGGACGAGGCCATCGCCGCCACCTGCGCCGAGGCCTGCGGCGTCCTGCGCCGCCTGCAGGAAGGCACGGTCGAGTACACCAAGCAGCGCAAGCAGTTCGGCGTGCCGATCTCGTCCTTCCAGGTCCTTCAGCATCGCATGGTCGACATGTTCATCCAGCTCGAGCAGTCGATCTCGATGACCTACATGGCCACCATCCGCCTGTCCGACAGCGACGCCGAGCGGGCCAAGGCCGCCTCGGCCGCCAAGGTGCAGATCGGCAAGGCCTGCAAGTTCGTCGGGCAGAACGCCATCCAGCTGCACGGCGGCATGGGCATGACCGACGAGATGGCCATCGGCCACTACTTCAAGCGCGCCACCATGATCGAGGGCCTGTTCGGCTCCACCGATCATCACCTGGCCCGCTACGAGGCCCTGTCGCTCGGCGCGGCGGCCTGAAGCTCGGCCGCCAGGCGCGCGCGCTCGGCGGCCATTTCGGCGCGGAAGCCCTCGGTGGACCAGAGGCGGTAGTCCCCGGTCGCGTAGGCTTCCGCGTTCCGGCGGTAGAGGAAGGCGTTCAGCCGGTTCGCCAGGGTGTTGTCCCGGGTGCGGGTGACCGCGCCCGGCGATCCCATGACGATGGAGCCGGGCGGGATCACCGTCCCCTCCTTCAGGAAGGCGCCGCCCGCCACGATGGACCCCGCGCCAATCCGGCAGCCGTCCATGATGGTGGCGCCGATGCCGATCAGGCAGGCCTCGCCGATGTCGCAGCCGTGCAGGGTCACGTGATGGGTGATCGAGCAGTCGGCCCCCACGAAGGTCCCGGTCCCTGCGCCCACATGGATCATCACGAAGTCCTGGATATTGGCCCGCGGGCCGATCACCACCCGGTCGCTCTCGGCCCGCACCACCACGTTGCACCAGACCGAGGCGCCGGGGTGGATCTCGACATCTCCGAACAGCCGGGCCGAGGGGTCGATCCAGGCCGCGCCCAGGTCCTTCACGTCGGGTCCGAGAAAGGGTCCGGTCATCTTGTCCTCCATTTGCCCCAGCCTCGCGCGGCGGCGGGCGGCTGACAAGTCGCCGCCACGGGGCGGAAAGGCGTTGCCCTGCGCCGCAAAGCGGGCGAAAGCCCCGGCATGACCCCGCGCGACTTTGGCCTGATGACGCTGGTCTGCCTGATCTGGGCGGCCAACTCGATCATCTCCAAGCTGGTCATCGCCAACCTCCAGGCGCCGCCCATGTTCTACGCCGCCCTGCGTTTCGCCGTGGTGCTGGCGGTGGTCTGGCCCTGGCTGCGCAACGTTCCCCGGCCCCTCTGGCGGATGATCCTGGTGGGTCTGTGCATGGGGTGCGGCACCTTCGCCCTGGTCTTCTTTGCGCTTGAGACCGCCAGTCCCTCGGCGGTGGCGATTGTCAGCCAGCTGGGCGTTCCCATCACGGCGGTCCTGTCCTGGTTCCTGCTGGGCGAGCGGCTCGACGCCCGGCGGATCGCCGGCACGGCCATGACCCTGGCGGGCGTGGTGCTGGTCATGTGGAACCCGGACGGCCTGCACATGTCCGCGGGCCTTCTGTTTGTCGTGGCCTCGGCGGTGATCGGGTCCTTCGGCGCCGTGCTGATGAAGCAGATCGAGGGGGTGAAGCCCCTGCAGTTCCAAGCCTGGGTCGGCCTGACCTCGGTGATCCCCACCCTGGCCTACACCCTGTCCTTCGAGACGGGCCAGGCGGCTGTGACCGTGGCCAACCCCTGGGCCCTGGGGGCCGCCGTCCTGTTCTCGGGCCTCGTCGTCTCGGTCCTGGCCCACACCCTCTACTACACCCTGATCCAGCGTTACGAGGCGACCCTGGTCTCGCCCCTGACCCTGATGACGCCCATCTTCACCATCGCCCTCGGGGTGGTCTTCACCGGCGACGTGGTCGACCTGCGGATGGCGATCGGCGCCGTGCTCGCCTTGATCGGCGTCCTGGTCACCGCCTTCCGGTTCAACCAGCTGGCGCGCCTGGCCCTCGTCTTCGGACGCGGCGACGGCTAGGCTTGCCGAGTCGCCGCTGGGCCCCTTGTCTGTGCGATTTGGATTAGAGTGCGGTTGTCTTCCGGGACGTCCGCCTGGCGCACCCACACCAGGCGGACTGCCGGCGGAAGGGCCGATGACCCCCTAGCCTCTTGGGCTGGCGGTGAGCAGGTCCGCCGCCGGCGTCGCCCCCTTCGACCGCGACAGCGGCCAGTGGAAGGGCCTGCGCTTCATCACCGGCGGCAGGGCCCGCGTCCGGCGGATGCTCTACCTCGCCAGCCTCGCCGCCAAGCGCTACGACCCCGGCTCCAAAGCCTTTCGAAGCCGCAACCTCATCCTCCACAGAAGACAGCCCTGGGTCAAAACCCAACCCGCTTGAACATGGTTGCTCACCGGGCTGCGCCAGGAGCTCCCCCAGGGGAGAAATTGGCCTTGCGTTCCTTGCCGACCGAGCTCCGGCCTCCGGATCGACCCTTATTGAACGGCCGCTCACTTGGTGAAATGGTCCCGCCGGGTCCGACTCCGGGCCACAGGACTCACTCAGGGAGCCGCCCCGTGATCGCCCAGGACATCGCCCAGACCCTCGTCGACCCCCGCGCCTACGCCGATGGCAAGCGGATCGACGACGCCTTCGCCTACCTGCGCCGGGAGGCCCCGCTGGAACAGGCCCAGCCGGAGGGGTTCGATCCCTTCTGGGTGGTCACCCGCCACGCCGACATCCTGGAAGTGGAGCGCCAGAACGAGCTGTTCCACAACGGCGACCGGTCGGCGACCCTGACCACCATCGAAGCCGACCGGAAGGTGCGCGAGATGATGGGCGGCAGCCCCCACCTGGTCCGCTCCCTGGTCCAGATGGACAACCCCGACCACATGGCCTACCGGCGCCTGACCCAGGGCTGGTTCATGCCGCAGAACCTGCGCAAGCTGGAGGAGCGCATCCGCGAGATCGCCCGGGGCTTCATCGACCGCATGGCGGCCCAGGGCGGGCGCTGCGACTTCGCCCGGGACGTGGCCTTCCTCTATCCCCTGCACGTGATCATGGAGGTGATCGGCGTGCCGGAGTCCGACGAGCCGCGCATGCTCAAGCTGACCCAGGAGCTGTTCGGCAGCGCCGACCCGGACGTCAACCGGACCGGCGAGGAGATGAGCCGGAACGCCGACGGCGTCGACACCATCCAGTCCGTCGTCATGGACTTCATGATGTACTTCAACGGCATCACCGAGGACCGCCGGGCCAGGCCCCGCGACGACCTGG
>NZ_JADCBG010000078.1 GCF_020253645.1 Phenylobacterium sp. | reverse complement strand
GGAACTCGTCGAGGACCTGTTCGGTATTCATGGGGCGCTCCTTGGGGGCCCGGATTAGCCCACGGCGTCGGGCCTGTCACGCTGCAGCCGCAGGCCTGGCAGGGTGTTCAGGGCCAGTCCGCCGATGACGAGGGCGGCGGCGGCGAGCTTCCAGGGCGGCAGGGGTTCACCCAGGGCAAGGGCCGACGCCGTGAGGCCAAAGACAGGCACAAGCAGGGCCCAGGGGGAGACGACGGCGGCGGGGTGCCGGGCCAGGAGCCAGCCCCAGACCGCATAGCCGAACAGGGTGTTGCCGAAGGACTGGTAGAGAAGTTCGGCCCAGACCACAGGAGTCATGGTGGTGACTGCAGCGATCATGACGGGCGCGCCCTCGAAGATCAGGGCGAGCAGCAGCAGGGGCGGTACCGAAAACAGACTGGCCCAGACTACGAAGGCCAGGCTGGGCGCCTCAGGTGTCGCCCTTTGGACCATGTTCCCCAGGGCCCAGCTCAGGGCGGCGAAGAGCACCAGCGCCAGCCCGGTCGGTGTGGTCACGGCGTCCACATTGACCAGGATCAGAGCCAGGCCCGCAGCCGCGAGGACCAGGGCGAGGCCCTGTCGCAGGTTCAGTCGCTCTCCCCGGAACCAGATCGCCAGCCCGATCGTGAAAAAGACCTGGCTCTGGACAACCAGGGAGGCGAGACCGGGCGAGATCTGTCCGTCCATCGCGAAGTAGAGCACGCCGAACTGCCCGACCCCGATCAGGACGCCGTAGGCGGCGAGGTTTCGCCAGGGGACATTCGGCCGCTTGAGGAAGAACGCCGCTGGCAGGAAGGCCAGAAGAAACCGCAGGGCTGCGAACGTAAACGGAGGAAGGTGCGTCAGGGCGGCCTTGATGACCGCAAAGTTGGTCCCCCAGACGGCAACGACGGCGAAGGCGAGGAGCGCGTGACGCCAGGGCAGTGCGGTCATGTCGCGCCCTCCCCGCGCCGGACCGAGAAAGCGGCTTTCGCCCCGCTTTGCAAGCCTTGCGCTTGCGGGCAAGGTGCGCCGCCGCAGAGGAGGACCAAATGAGCCTGACCATCCGCAGGGTCGCCGGGGCGCTGGGCGTCGAAATCTCGGGCGTCGACCTTTCGCAGGACCTGCCCGACGAGGTGATCGCGGAGATCCGGGACGCACTGGTCGAACACCAGGTCATCTTCTTTCGCGACCAGCGCCTGACGCCTGAACGCCAGGTCGCCTTTGGCCGGCGCTTCGGGCCGCTGAACATTCACCCCTACGTGAAGGGGATGGAGACTCATCCGGAGGTGATGGAGGTCATCAAGGAGCCTGCCGACAAGACCAACTTCGGCGGCGGCTGGCATTCGGACATGTCGTTCCTGGAGCGTCCCGCCATCGGCTCCATCCTGTACGCCGTGGAGCTGCCGGATTGGGGCGGGGACACCCTGTTTTCGAGCCAGGTCGCCGCCTACGAGGCCCTGTCGGCAGGGATGAAGGCGACTCTGGAGGGGCTCAGGGCTGTGCACTCGGCGGGACGGGAGTACTCCGCCCAGGGTCATTCGGCCCAGAAACGCGCCTCGATGAGCGTCGTGGAGGCGGAGGGCGCAGTAGGAGAGTACGTCCACCCGGTGGTCCTGGTCCATCCGGAGTCGGGACGCAGGGCCCTCTATGTGAACCCGGCCTTCACAATGCGCTTCGAGGGCTGGACGAAGCGGGAGTCCCGCCCCCTCCTCGACTTCCTCTTCGAGCACTGCCGCTACGAGGGCTACACCTGCCGCTTCAACTGGCGGCCGGGCTCGGTGGCCTTCTGGGACAACCGGCAGGTCTGGCATTTCGCCCTCAACGACTATCCCGGTCAGCGGCGGCATATGCGCCGGGTCACGGTCGACCCGGCCTGAGACGGGGCGTCAGCCGGCGCGCTTGGAGCGTTCCACGGTCTCGATCGCCGGATTGGCCCGCAGGGCCGCGGCGATGTTGGTCAGGTGGCGGGCGTCCTTGACCTCGATATCGAAGTCGACGTCGAAGAAGTCCGTCATCCGGCGGTGCATCCGCAGGTTCACGATGTTGCCGCCCGCCTCGCCGATGGTGGTGCAGGCCTGTCCCAACACACCGGGGGCGTTACGAATGGTGGCGGTCAGGCGGGACTGGGTCAGGGTGTCGCGCTCGGCCTCGGGCGTCCACTGGAGATCCCGCCAGAGGTCTTCGTTCTCCTCGAAGGCCGCCAGCTCGGAGCAGTCGATGGTGTGCACCGTCAGCCCCTCGCCTTCGCCCTCCAGAATGCCGACGATCCGGTCGCCGGGCACAGGGGTGCAGCAGGGCCCGAAGTGCAGGCTGATCCCAGGGGTCAGGCCGCCGCCACGGACATAGAGGCGCGCGCCGGCGCCTCCCTCGATACGCCGGACCGCGACGGCAGCCTCTCGGTCAGAGGCCGCGAGACGGGGGAAGAGGATGTCGAGCACCTCGGCGGGCGCCAGCCGTCCCCGACCGACACGCTCGAAGAGATCGTCCTCGGAAGCGGCCGCCAGCCGCTCCAGCGCCGGCGTGAGAGAGACCGCGCTGCGGGACTTTCCGGCCCTGCTGAAGGTGTGATCCAGGGCCGCCCGGCCGAGACGGGTGAACTCCTCCTTCTCCGTCTGGCGGATGTGACGCCGGATCGCGGAGCGGGCCCGTCCCGTGACGGTCAGGGACCGCCAGTCGGCGGGAACCACCGGCTTGGGACCCCGCACCACCTCCACCACGTCGCCGTTCTGGAGCGGCGTCCGCAGGGGTCTCGGCTCTCCGTTGATCTTCACGCCGATGCAGGTGTCGCCGATGTCGGTGTGCAAGGCATAGGCGAAGTCCAGGGGCAAGCCGCCACGCGGGAGGCTCACCAGCCTCCCCTTTGGCGTGAAGACGAAGGTCTGATCGAGGTACATCTCCAGCTTGGCGTGCTCGACCAGTTCTTCGACATCGCCGCCGTGCTCCAGCACCTGGACCAGGTGTCGCAGATTGACCAGCGGATCGCGCCCCCCCTGTTCCGCCTGATGTTCCGCATCAAAGCCGTAGGACGCATCCTTGTAGCGCCAGTGGGCGGCGACGCCCTCTTCGGCGATCCGGTCCATGGACTCGGTGCGGATTTGCATCTCGATGCGCATCCCCCGCGGACCGACCACGGTGGTGTGGATCGAGCGATAATTGTTCCGCTTCGGGGTCGAGATGTAATCCTTGAACCGGTCCGGAACCGAGGGCCAGGCGCGGTGCGCCACGCCCAGGGCGCGGTAGCAATCTTCCTCCGTGTCTACGATGACCCGGAAGGCGTAGATGTCCGAAAGCTGGGAAAAGCCGATCGACTTGCGCTGCAGCTTGCGCCAGATCGAGTAGGGGTTCTTCTCCCGCCCCAGGACCCGGCACGGAATGCCGGCGGCCTCCAGTCTGCTGATGATTTCCTGCGAGACAAGGGCGACGGCGCCGCCCTGCTCGTCCCGAAGCCCGTTGAGACGCCGGATGATGGCGTCCCTGGCCAGGGGATTGAGGTGGGTGAAAGCCAGCTCCTCAAGCTCGGTGCAGATCCGGTGGCAGCCGATGGAGCGCGCGAGGGGCGCGTAGATGTCCAGGGTCTCGCGCGCGATCCGCTCCCGCTTTGCGGGCGCCTTGATGTGCTGGAGGGTGCGCATGTTGTGCAGCCGGTCCGCAAGCTTGACCAGCAGGACCCGGACATCCTTGGAGATGGCGAGAATGAACTTGCGCAGGTTCTCCGCCTGGCGGGTGTGTTCGCTGTTCAGCTCCAGCTTGGTGAGCTTGGTGACCCCTTCCACCAGTTCGGCGATCTCGGCGCCGAACAACCGCCGGATTTCAGCGGAAGTCGCGTTGGTGTCCTCGACCGTGTCATGCAGGAGTGCGGTGATGATGGTCGCCGCATCCATGCGATACTCGGTCAGGATGCCGGCGACCTGGATCGGGTGGGCGAAGTAGGGATCGCCGGAGGCCCGCTTCTGAGAGCCATGCATTCGCATCGCATAGACATAGGCGCGGTTGAGGACGGCCTCGTTGGCGCTGGGATCGTAGGAGCGGACCTTCTCGATCAGCTCGTACTGGCGAAGCATCGAGCGCCGCGACGCACCTTCGGAAGCGCTCGGGACGAGTGGGACCCCTGCCTGCGGGGCCAGGGTCCCTGAGATGGTCGTCTCTGAGACCGGGGCCTGCGATGCAGGCGGACGCTGGGCTGGCGCCTCGGGGCTCAGTAGCGCTCTTCCTGACCGCCGTCGCGGTCGCTCTGAAGCGCGCGGACAAGCTCAAGCTCGCTCATCTGCTGGTAGGTCGGGTCTGCGATCAGGGCCAGGGTCTCGGCCTCCTCCTCCGCCTCGGACCGCTCATCCACCCGCTGGAGGGTGGTGATCAGAGCCTCCTTCAGCTCCTCGGGATCAACCACATCGTCCGCCAGCTCACGAAGGGCCACCACGGGATTCTTGTCGTTGTCGCGATCGACGAGAATCGGGGAACCCGAGGAAATGCCACGCGCCCGATGGGCCGCCAGGAGCACCAGGCTGAAGCGGTTCGGGACACGCTGGATGCAGTCTTCGACGGTGACGCGAGCCATGGATACCTCTGCGAACGGATAGAACCGCGCCTTTTAGAGCCTTCAAGGGCTTTGCGCAACGCCGCAGGCTTTCGGGGACGGGGTCAGGACGCCGGCAGGATGGCCCGGGCGATGTCCTCCATGGTGTCGAAGAGGAAGGTCGGACGGTGCGCCTGCAGAATCTCCGGGCGGGCATATCCCCAGGTTACGGCCCCGCTATCGATCCCCGCCCGATAAGCAGCTTCGATGTCACGGGTCTCGTCGCCTATGGACAACACCTCGCCATGGCGGGCGCCGGCCTTTCGGATGACCCGCCGGAACTGGGGGGTCTTGCCAAACATGGAGGCGCCGCAGGCGAAGTAGCGGATGCGACCCGCCAGGTCCGACCCGAGAATTTTCCGGACGTTCGCCTCGGAGTTCGAGCTGACGAGGGCCAAGGCGACACCGGCCGCGTCCAGCCGCCGGATCAGGTCGGCTGATTCGGGAAACAGGGGAATCTCCGACGTGTTCTCCGCCACCAGCCGGCGCGCGTGCCGGGCGATAAATGGCATCTTCCAGGCCGGGACCCGCATGTAGGCCACGACTTCGCGGCTGGAACGGCCTCGCAGCATGTCGACTTCGTCGTCGGTGATCTGCCGGAAGCGAAACCGGCGCGCCACCTCATTGGCCATGCTGATGAACCAGTCGGCGCTGTCCGCCAGGGTCCCGTCGAAATCGAAGATGACTAGCCGATAGGCCAAGCGCTCCCCCCCGCGCGAGGACAAGGCCTCGACCGCCCCCTCTTCCTTTGGGGGATGCTGCACGATTGGCGCGCCAGACGCCAGCCCCAGGTCCGGCGAGGTCACGGCGCAGGCCTCGCATCACGGCCGACCGCGGCCCGGGCCGCGAGGTCCGACGCCGTGAGTCCGAGCGTCGGGTGTCGCCAGTCCGGAGCGATTTCAGCCAACGGCCCCATTACGAAATAACGTTCGTGCGCCCTGGGATGAGGCAGGACAAGATCGGCGGTCTCGATGACGCAGCCAGTGTGGTCAATCAGGTCGAGGTCCAGGGTCCTGTCCGCATTCGGGGATCCCCGCCGACGTCCCAGACGGACTTCAATTTCAAGCAGACGGCGAATCGCAGCGTCCGGGGTCATCGTCGCCTCGACAATAGCGACCCCGTTGCGATACTCATTCCGTGACGGGTCGGGCCAGGCGGACGACATCCACCAGGACGATCGGCGCAAGACCGGCAATCCTGCCTCGGACAAGAGAGAAAGAGCGGCTTCAAGAAGATCGACCGGCGATCCCTGGACGCCGGGAAGATTCGAACCCAGCGCGACGACCGCCCGGGCGGGCTGCGCCATCCTGACGCCGGACTCCGGAAAAACCTGACTCAATGACCTTCTACCCTACAGACCGGTTGGCGCTCTTCATTGACGGGGCCAACCTCTACTCCGCCGCCAAGGGGCTTGGCTTCGACATCGACTATCGCAAGCTCCTCGACGAGTTCCGCAAGCGCGGCGTCCTGGTCAGGGCCTACTATTACACCGCGCTGGTCGAAGATCAGGAGTACTCTCCGATCCGCCCCCTCGTGGACTGGCTGGATTACAACGGCTTTCGCCTTGTCACCAAGCCTGCGAGAGAGTTCACGGACTCTCAGGGACGCAAGAGATGGCGTGGAGACATGGACGTCGAGATCGCCGTCGACATGATGGAGATGAGCGCGCACGCCGATCACCTGGTTCTCTTCAGCGGCGACGGGGACTTCCGGGTCCTGCTCGAGGCCGTCCAGAGGCGAGGTTCCAGGGTGACCGTGGTGTCCACGGTCAAGACCCAGCCGCCCATGGCGTCGGACGACCTTCGGCGTCAGGCCGACAGCTTCATCGAACTGGCCGACCTCGCGGACATCATTGGCCGTCCTTCCCGACTGCCAAGATTCCTGCAGGAAAGCCGGTTGGCTGCGGATCGCGACGGGTCGGAGGCCTGACCTTGCGGCAGGGCGCCGCCGCAGGGACGCCAGAGCCCGCCCGGGACTGCACCCTCTGCCCACGCCTCACCGCCTACCGGGCGGATAACCGGGCCCGGAATCCGGACTGGTGGAATGGTCCCGCGCCGTCCTTCGGCGATCCGCAGGCGCGGCTTCTGGTTCTGGGGCTCGCGCCCGGGCGGACGGGCGCCAACCGCACCGGGCGGCCCTTCACAGGAGATCATGCGGGGATCCTCCTCTTCGGGACGCTCCTGAAGACCGGCTTTGCCCGGGGAGCCTATGAAGCGCGCGCCGACGACGGACTGACACTGGTCGACTGCATGATCTCAAATGCGGTGCGCTGTGCGCCGCCGGGTAACCGTCCTGAGCCCTCGGAGGAGGCGGCCTGCCGTCCCTTCCTCGCAGCGCGGCTCGAGGCCCTTCCGAGGCTGAAGGTCGTGGTCACACTCGGAGATGTCGCTCGCCGCAACCTGCTTCGCGCCCTGGGCCTTCCCGGTTCGGCCGGGGTGTCGGGCCACGGGGCGGAGTTCGCCGCCGGCGGCTTTACGGTGCTGAACAGCTATCACTGCTCGCGACTGAACACGAACACCGGCCGGCTGACGCCCGGTATGTTCGAAGCCATCTTCCTCCGCGCCAGGACGCTCTTGGACAGCTGACAGGTCGGCGGCCTGCCTCTAATCAGGGGAATCTCTTACGGCAGCCTTCGGATCCCGCTTCATGCGCACTCTCGTCCTGGCCTTCTGCGTCGCCCTCCTGGCCATCGCGCCCGCCTCAGCCGCATCGCCCGGACCCGCCGACCGGGACCGGGCGCTGGAAATCCTGAAGACCAGCATCGGCCACCCGACGACGGCCAGCGCAGGCCAGGGAGCCATGATCGCCTACGCCGGATGGCTGCGCGACGTGCTCATCAAGGGTGGCTACAGGCCCGAAGACGTCGTCGTCGAACCGGTCGGTGAGACCGCGGTTCTGATCGCCCGGCTGCCGGGCCGAAATCCGGACCGCAAGCCCCTGGTCATTTCCGGCCATATGGACGTCGTGGAGGCGAGGGCGGAGGACTGGACGCGCGACCCCTTCACCGCCGTGGTTGAGGACGGCTACGTCTTCGGCCGCGGCGCGGCCGACAACAAGTTCGACATCTCGATGGTCGTGGCCACCCTCGCCCGGCTGAGATCCCAGAACTGGCGGCCAGGCCGCGACGTCATCCTCGCCCTGTCCGGGGACGAGGAGACCCAGATGCGCAGCAGCGCCTTCCTCGCCCAGCGGATGAAGCACGCCGACCTGGTCCTGAATTCCGATGCGGGCGGTGGCGAGCTGGATTCCTCCGGCAAGCCGGTTTCCTATGGCATCCAGGGCGCAGAGAAGACTTACGCCGACTTCACCCTCAAGGCCACCGATCCCGGGGGACACTCCAGCCGCCCCACCCCGGGGAACCCCATCTACCGCCTCGCCCGGGCCCTTGAGCGCCTGGAAGCCCACCGTTTCCCGGTTCAGGCGAACGAGATCACCCGCGCCGCGCTGGCCGCGAGCGGCCGCAACATGGCGGGACCGCTGGGCGAGGCCCTCCGCCGCTTCGCGGCCGATCCGTCCGACGCTGAGGCCGCCGAGCGGCTCTCCTCGGAGCCCACATGGGCGCCCTATCTGCGGACCACCTGCGTAGCCACCCGGATCAGCGGCGGTCACGCCCCCAACGCCCTGCCCCAGCGCGCCGAAGCCACGGTCAACTGCCGCATCTTCCCGGGCGCCTCCTCGGAGGCGGTCCGGCAAACGCTTGTCGAGGTGCTGTCCGATCCGGCGATCAGCGTCACCCGCGATGACGATGGCTCGATCGACAGCCCGCCCTCCCCGCTCCGCCCGGATGTCGTCAGGGCCGTGACGCGGGCGGTGCACGCCGTCCATCCGGGCCTCGAGATCGTGCCGGTCCAGTCTTCCGGCGCAACCGACAGCATGCACTTCCGCGCCGCCGGCGTGCCGAGCTACGGGGTCTCCGGCCTGTTCACCAGGCCGGGCGAGACCTACGCCCACGGCCTCAACGAGCGTGCGCCCCTGGCCGCCATTCCCGGCGCCCTGGCCCACTGGGACTCCCTGATCCGGGATCTGGGCCGCTAGGCTCTGGTCGAGGGGACCCTTCGGTCCTATCGTCCCCCGCAGGCGACAGCCTCGCGGAACAGTGCTTCCGCGGAACGTCCTCCAGAAAAGGAGACCGCATGAGTCAGACTTCCGGCCGCAACGACCTGGGCCTGACCGCCAGCGAGTCCCGTCCCCACTGGCCTGAGCCGGCCAGGGCCCCGCCCGGCGCGCCCAATGTGGTCTGTATCGTATTTGACGACCTCGGCTTCGCCGACCTGGGCTGCTACGGCTCGGAGATCGCCACGCCGAACATCGACGCCCTGGCCGCCGGCGGCCTGCGCTATACCAACTTCCATACTGCGGCCCTTTGCTCGCCCACCCGCGCCTCCCTCCTGACGGGTCGCAACCATCACTCCGTGGGCATGGGCGGCCTGGCGGACTGGGACCTGGGCTTCCCTGGCATGCGCGGGCGCATCTCCCGTAGCGCCGGCACCCTGGCAGAGATGCTGCGGCCCGCCGGCTACAACACCTTCGCCACGGGCAAGTGGCACCTGACGCCCACCTTCGAGACCTCGCAGGCCGGCCCCTTCGACCAGTGGCCGCTGCAGCGCGGCTTCGACCGTTACTATGGCTTCCTAGAGGGCGAGACCAGCCAGTGGCACCCCGAGCTGGTGCTCGACAACCATCACATCGAGGCGCCCGACCGAGAGGGCTATCACCTCTCGGAGGACATCGTCGACCAGTCCATCGGCTTCATCCGCGCCCAGCGCACCATCACGCCCGAGAAGCCCTTCTTCCTCTACATATGCCTGGGCGCCCAGCATGCCCCGCATCATGCGCCGAAGACCTTCATCGACCGCTACGAGTCCGTCTTCGAGAAGGGCTGGGACGCGACCCGGGCCGACCGCCTGGCCCGCCAGAAGGCCCTGGGCCTCGTACCGGCCGACACCGTCCTGCCGGATCGTAATCCGGGAGTGAAACCCTGGGACGCACTGAGCGACGACGAGCGGCGGCTTGCCGTCCGGCTCCAGGCCGCCTTCGCCGGCATGCTCGAGCACGCCGACCTGCAGGTGGGCCGGCTGGTCAACTGGCTGAGCGAGCAAGGTTGCCTTGAGAACACCCTGATCATCCTCATCTCGGACAATGGCGCCAGCCAGGAGGGCTCGCCCTTCGGCACGGTGAACGCCCTGCGCTACTTCAACGGCGTCCGCGACACCCTCGCCGAGAACCTGGAGCACATCGACGCGATCGGCGAGGCCCACCTCAACAACAACTACCCGTTGGGCTGGGCCATGGCCGGCAACACGCCGCTTCGGCGCTACAAGCAGAACACCCATGGCGGGGGCGTTCGCGATCCACTGGTCGTACACTGGCCGGCGGGGATCCGGAGCGGGGGCGAGATCCGCCACCAGTTCCACCATGTCTGCGATATCGCTCCCACGATACTCGAGGTCACGGGCGTTTCGCCACCGGCCGAGATTCACGGCGTGACGCAGCAGCCCATTGAAGGGACGAGCTTTGGCTACACCTTCGATGGGGGCGCCGAGCCGACGCGCAAGCGCACCCAGTACTTCGAGATGCTCGGCCACCGCGGCATCTGGCATGAAGGCTGGAAGGCGGTCACCTGGCACAAACCCGGGACTGCCTTCGACGCCGACCAGTGGGAACTCTATCACCTGGACCAGG
>NZ_JADCBG010000077.1 GCF_020253645.1 Phenylobacterium sp. | reverse complement strand
GCGGCGTAGCGCTGGACGAGAACCTTGACCTTCTCGTTACGGTTGACGGCGCTCTTCTTGGCCATGTTACCTTTCCTTCCCGTCCCTTAGGCGTTGAACGGGAACTGGAATTCCCGAAGAAGCTGACGCGCCTCCTCGTCGGTCTTCGCAGTCGTGGCGACGATGATGTCCATGCCCCACAGTTGATCGATCTGGTCGTAGTTGATCTCGGGGAACACGATGTGCTCCTTCAGGCCCATGGCGTAGTTGCCGCGACCATCGAAGGAGGTGGGCTTGAGGCCCCGGAAGTCCTTCACCCGCGGCAGGGCGATGGTGATCAGCCGGTCCAGGAACTCGTACATCCGATCCTTGCGCAGGGTGACCTTGGCGCCGATCACCATGCCCTCGCGCAGCTTGAAGCCGGCGATGGAGTTGCGCGCCTTGGTGGGAACCGGCTTCTGACCGGCGATACGCGCCAGGTCGCCGACGGCGGCCTGGACCTTCTTGGAGTCACCGACCGCTTCGCCGATCCCCATGTTCAGGACGATCTTGTCCAGACGCGGGATCTGCATCTCGTTCGTGTAGCCGAACTTCTCCTTCATCGCCCCGCGGATCCGCTGGCGATATTCGGTCTTCAGTCTGGGCTCGTAAGCTTGATCAGCCATTGATCACCTCGCCGGTGGTCTTGGCCACGCGGACCTTCTTGCCATCATCGATACGGAAGCCGACACGGGTCGGCTTGCCCTGGGAGTCGACGACTGCGACGTTGGAGACATGGACCGCCGCTTCTCGGGTGCGGATGCCGCCCTGCGGATCGGCCTGGGTCGGACGGGTGTGCCGCTGGATCATATTGATCCCCTGAACGACGACACGGCCTTCCTTCGGCAGGACCTTCATGACCGCGCCCTGGCGACCCTTGTCCTTGCCGGCCAGGACCACGACGCGGTCCCCCTTCTTGATCTTCGCGGCCATCACAGCACCTCGGGAGCGAGTGAGATGATCTTCATGTGGTTCTTCGCGCGAAGTTCCCGGGGAACCGGCCCGAAGATCCGGGTGCCGATCGGCTCGCTCTGCTTGTTCACGATGACCGCAGCGTTGCGGTCAAAGCGGATCAGGGAACCGTCCTTGCGCTTGATCGCCTGGGACGTGCGTACGACGATCGCCTGAAGCACATCGCCCTTCTTCACACGACCGCGCGGAATGGCTTCCTTGACCGACACGACGATCTTGTCGCCAACGCCAGCGTAACGGCGACCTGCGCCGCCCAGGACCTTGATGCACATGACGCGGCGGGCGCCAGAGTTGTCAGCAACGTCGAGGTTGGTCTGCATCTGGATCATGGATCAGCCCTCCCTCAGGACGCCTGCGAAGCGGCGGCCTTCGGCAGCACTTCCCAGGTCTTGGTCTTTGAGCGCGGAGCGCACTCGATGATGCGGGCGATCTCGCCCGCCTGGTAGGTGTTGCCCTCATCATGGGCGTGGTACTTCTTCGACCGGCGGACGGTCTTCTTCAGCACCGGATGCAGGAAGGTCCGCTCGACCTTCACGACCACCGTCTTGTCGCCCTTGTCGGAGACGACGACGCCTTCAAGAATGCGTTTCGGCATGTTCGTACTCCCTAGGCCGTGGCCTGGCGGCTGCGCAGGACGGTCTTGATCCGGGCGATGTCCTTGCGGATCTCGCCGGCGCGATGGGTCTTCTCAACCTGACCCGTCGCAGCCTGGAAGCGCAGGTTGAACTGCTCCTTCTTCAGGTTCAGCAGGCTCTCGGCGAGCTGGTCGGGGGTCATGGCCAGGATGTCTTCAGTCTTCATCACGCGTGCTCCGCGACAGCGTCGATGCGGGTGACGATGCGGGTCTTCACCGGCAGCTTGGCGGCGCCGAGGCGCAGCGCCTCCCGGGCGATATCGTCCGGCACGCCGTCGATCTCGAACATGATCCGGCCGGGATGCACCCGGGCGGCCCAGTACTCCACCGAGCCCTTGCCCTTGCCCATCCGGACTTCAGCAGGCTTGTCGGTGACAGGCACGTCCGGGAAAATCCGGATCCAGACCCGACCCTGACGCTTCATCTGGCGGGTGATCGCCCGCCGGGCGGCCTCGATCTGACGGGCGGTGATCCGCTCGGGCTCGACAGACTTCAGGCCATAGGAGCCGAAGTTCAGCGTAAAGCCGCCCTTGGCCGTCCCGTGGATCTTGCCCTTGAACTGCTTGCGGTACTTGGTCTTCTTCGGGGAAAGCATGGCTGTCTCTTAAGCTCCCGCGGTCTCGCGGCGGTCACGGCGCGGACCCCTGTCCGGACGGTCGCCAGACCGTTCGCGCCCGCCACCCTCGCCGGCCGGACCGGACTCCGAGGCCAGGCGCTTGTCCATCGCCATGGGATCGTGCTCGAGGACCTCGCCCTTGAAGACCCACACCTTCACGCCAATGATGCCGTAGGTGGTCTTGGCCTCCGCAAAGCCGAAGTCCATGTCGGCGCGCAGGGTGTGGAGCGGCACGCGGCCTTCCTTGTACCATTCCATCCGGGCGATTTCCGCGCCGCCCAGGCGACCGGAGACATTGATCCGGATGCCCTTGGCGCCGAGGCGCATGGCCGACTGCATGGCCCGCTTCATGGCCCGACGGAAGGCGATCCGCCGCTCGAGCTGGGACGTGATGTTCTCGGCGATCAGCTGGGCGTCGGCTTCCGGCTTGCGGATCTCGACGATGTTCAGGTGAACCTCTCCACCGGTGATGGCGGCGACGTCCTTGCGCAGCTTCTCGATGTCCGCGCCCTTCTTGCCGATGATCACGCCGGGGCGTGCGGCGTAGATGGTGATGCGGCACTTCTTGTGGGGACGCTCGATGATGATCCGGCTGACGCCGGCCTGGTACAGGCGCTTCTTGAGCTCTGCGCGAACCCTGAGGTCCTCGTGCAGGAGGCGCCCATAGTCCGCGCCATCGGCGAACCAGCGGCTGTCCCAGGTGCGGTTGACGCCGAGGCGAAGCCCGACCGGATTGACTTTCTGACCCATCAGGCGGCCTCACCGAGTTCGCGGACCACGATGGTGATCTCGCTGAAAGGCTTCTGGATACGGGATGCGCGGCCGCGGGCGCGCGCCGCGAAACGCTTCATCACCAGGTTCTTTCCCACGTAGGCCTCGGCGACGACCAGGGAGTCGATGTCGAGGTTGTGGTTGTTCTCAGCGTTCGAGATGGCCGAGTAGAGCGCCTTGCGCACGTCGCGGGCGATCCGCTTGTGGCTGAACTCCAGCTCGTTGAGGGCCCGCTGGACCTTCAGGCCGCGGATCGACTGGGCCACCAGGTTCAGCTTGCGGGGGCTGACCCGCAGGGTGGTGGCCTTGGCCATGGCCTCAGCCGGCTTCAGGCGGCGGGGATTGGACGGCTTGGACATGCCTACTTCCTCTTCGCCTTCTTGTCCGCCGCATGACCCGGGAAATACCGGGTCGGGGCGAATTCACCGAGCTTCATGCCGACCATGTCCTCGGAGACCAGCACCGGCACGTGCTTCTGACCGTTGTGCACGCCGAAGGTCAGGCCGACGAACTGCGGCATGATGGTCGAGCGGCGCGACCAGGTCTTGATGACATCCTTGCGGCCAGAGACCTGGGCGGCCTCCGCCTTCTTGAGCAGGTAACCGTCGACGAACGGTCCTTTCCAGACGGAACGGGTCATGGATCAGCGAGCCTTCCGGGCGTGACGCGAGCGGATGATGAACTTGTCCGTCGCCTTGTTGGTGCGGGTGCGCGACCCCTTGGTCGGCTTGCCCCAGGGCGTAACCGGGTGACGGCCGCCCGAGGTGCGGCCTTCACCACCGCCGTGCGGGTGGTCGACCGGGTTCATGGCGACGCCGCGGACGTGCGGGCGACGCCCCTTGTGCCGAGAGCGGCCGGCCTTGCCCAGGACCTCGTTCATGTGGTCCGGGTTCGAGACGGCGCCCACCGTGGCCATGCAGGCGTCCGGGACCATGCGCAGCTCGCCCGAGTTGAGGCGGATCTGGGCGTAGCCGGCGTCCCGGCCGACCAGCTGGGCGTAGGCGCCTGCCGAACGGGCGATCTGGCCGCCCTTGAGGGGCTTCAGCTCGATGTTGTGGATGATCGAACCGATCGGCATGGCGCGAAGCGGCATGGCGTTGCCGGGCTTCACGTCCGCGCGCTCGGAGGCGATCACCTGGTCGCCGGCCTTGAGGCGCTGCGGGGCCAGGATGTAGGCCAACTCGCCGTCTGCATAACGGATCAGGGCGATGAAGGCGGTGCGGTTCGGATCGTACTCGATCCGATCGACCGTGCCGACCACGTCGAACTTGCGGCGCTTGAAATCCACCTTGCGGTAGAGGCGCTTGGCGCCGCCGCCACGGAAGCGAACGGCCACGCGGCCTCCGCCGCCCCGGCCGCCTGTCTTGGTCAGGCCCTCGACGAGCGCCTTCTCCGGACGACCCTTGTGGAGCTCGGACCGGTCGATCAGCACCAGGGTGCGACGGCCGGGCGAAGTCGGATTGTACTGCTTCAGAGCCATCGCTTCAGAGCCCCGTGGTGATGTCGATCGACTGGCCCTCGGCCAGGGTCACGACAGCCTTCTTGACGTCGGAACGTCGGCCTTCCCGGCCGCGGAACCGCTTGGTCTTGCCCTTCACGTTCAGGGTGTTGACCTTGGTCACCGAGACCTTGAACAGCACCTCGACGGCGGCCGCGATCTCATCCTTGGTGGCGTCGCTGGAAACGCGGAACACGACCTTGTTCTGCTCGGAGAGCAGGGTCGCCTTCTCGGTGATCACCGGAGACAGGATGGTGTCGTAATGACGGGCGGAGGGGGTGGCCATTATGCGGCCTCCTTCTCGGCAAAGCGGACGTTGATCGCCTCGACCGCGTCCTTGGTCAGGACGAGGGTGCGACGGCGCAGCACGTCGTAGACGTTCAGGCCGGCGTTCGGCAGCACGTCCACGTTCGGGATGTTCCGGGCGGCCAGGCGGAAGTTGCCGTCGACCTCCGGACCCGCGATCACCAGAGCGTTGACCAGACCGATCTTGCCAAGGGCCGTGCGCAGGGCCGCGGTCTTGGCCTCGGGAAGGGCCAGACTGTCGACGACCACGAGGTCGCCGGCCCGGGCCTTGGAGGACAGGGCGTGGCGGAGGGCCAGGGCGCGAATCTTCTTGGGCAGGTCGAAGGCGTGGCTGCGCACCACCGGCCCGTGGGCCTTGGCGCCGCCGACGAACTGGGCCGCACGACGCGAGCCGTGACGGGCGCCGCCGGTGCCCTTCTGCTTGTACATCTTCTTGCTTGTGCGGGAGACTTCGTTCCGGACCTGGATCTTGTGGGTGCCGGCCCGCCGCTTGGCGAGCTGCCAGGTCACGACCCGCTGCAGGATGTCGCCGCGGATCTCCTCGATCCCGAAGATGGCGTCAGACAGTTCAATGGAACCGCCCTTCCCGCCGTCGAGCTTGATGACGTCGAGTTTCATTATTCCTGACCCTCGGCTTGCGGAGCCTCTTCGGCGGGGGCGGCCTCGGCGGCGGGGGCCGCAGCCTGGCCGGCCTTGCGGAAGGCGCCGGGCGTCGGGACGCCGGCGGGCGGAGCCTTCACGGCGTCGCGGACGCGGACCCAGGAGCCCTCGGAGCCCGGGACCGAGCCCTTGACCATGATCAGGCCGCGGTCTGCGTCGATGCGCCAGACGGTGAGGCCCAGGGTGGTGACGGTTTCCTGACCCAGATGGCCAGCCATCTTCTTGCCCTTGAAGGTCTTGCCGGGATCCTGACGCTGGCCGGTGGAGCCATGCGCGCGGTGCGACACGGACACGCCGTGGGTGGCGCGCATGCCGCCGAAGTTCCAGCGCTTCATGGCGCCGGCGAAGCCCTTGCCGATGGTGGTGCCGGTGACGTCCACCTTCTGGCCGACCACGAAGTGATCCGCCGTCAGCTCGGCGCCGACCTCGATCAGATTCTCGGGCGACACCCGGAACTCGACCACCTTCTGGCGGGGTTCGACCTCGGCCTTGGCGAAGTGGCCGCGCAGGGGCTTGGTGACGTTCTTGGGCTTGCGGAGACCCGCGCCAAGCTGGAGGGCGACATAGCCGTCACGCTCCGCGGTGCGGTGGCCGGTCACGGCGCAGCCATCCAGGCTGAGGACGGTCACGGGTACGTGGACCCCATCCTCATCAAAGAAGCGGGCCATGCCGAGTTTCTTGGCGATCACGCCGGTACGCATCGACCGATCCCCCTTACAGCTTGATCTCGACGTCCACGCCAGCGGACAGGTCGAGCTTCATCAGCGCATCGACGGTCTGCGGGGTGGGATCGACGATGTCGAGCACGCGCTTGTGCGTGCGGATCTCGAACTGCTCGCGGGACTTCTTGTCGATGTGCGGCGAGCGGTTGACCGTGAATTTCTCAATCTGAGTCGGCAGGGGGATGGGCCCCCGGACGGTCGCGCCGGTGCGCTTGGCCGTGTTCACGATCTCGCGCGTGGAATGGTCCAGCACGCGGTGATCGAAGGCCTTGAGCCGGATGCGGATGTTCTGACGATCCATATCGCTCTTAAGTTCCCCTACAGACGGCGGTCCGTCCGCGTGCCATTGACCATTTCAAAGACCAACTCCGGCCGCCCTTGCGAAGCGACCGCACACGAAAGTCCGCAAAACGAAACGAAGCCAGCCCGAAAGACAGCGCTGGCTTCCGCCCCGCCCGGGACGGCTGTCCCCGGCAAAGGCCGCTCCGCGGACCGCGTCTGCCTTTTGACACAGGGTCAAACGGCACAGCCGGTCCAACAGGAGGCGCGGGTATACGTGCCCGACTCGCCCCCGTCAAGCGAGGCATCCCCATTTGGCGAAGCTTCATTTCCGAGCCGTAGGCAGCAGAAAGGGCCGCGGAGTTTCCTCCGCGGCCCCTGTTGTATCCCGGCCGGGGCCGGGGGATGGGCGAGGATCTACTCGACGATCTTCGAGACCACCCCGGCGCCCACCGTCCGGCCGCCCTCGCGGATGGCGAACCGAAGGCCCTGGTCCATCGCGATCGGCGTGATCAGCTCCACGTCCAGCTCGGCGTTGTCGCCCGGCATGATCATCTCGACGCCTTCCTTCAGGCGGATGATCCCCGTCACGTCCGTCGTCCGGAAGTAAAACTGCGGGCGATAGTTCGTGAAGAACGGCGTGTGACGACCGCCCTCCTCCTTGGTCAGGATGTAGGCCTCCGCAACGAACTTCGTGTGCGGCGTGATCGAGCCCGGCTTGCACAGCACCTGGCCGCGCTCCACGTCCTCGCGCTTCGTGCCGCGCAGCAGAACGCCCACATTGTCCCCCGCCTGACCCTGGTCCAGCAGCTTGCGGAACATCTCCACGCCCGTGCACACCGTCTTCTGGACAGGACGGATGCCGACGATCTCGACTTCCTCGCCCACCTTCACAACGCCCTTCTCGATCCGGCCCGTCACAACCGTGCCGCGACCCGAGATCGAGAACACGTCTTCCACAGGCATCAGGAACGGAAGATCCACAGGACGCTCAGGCTGCGGAATGTACGCATCCACCTGCGTCATCAGCTCCAGGATCGAGTTCTCGCCCAGGACCGGGTCGCCGCCGTCAATGGCCACCTTCGCCGAACCCTTCACGATCGGGATGTCATCCCCCGGGAAGTTGTACGACGACAGAAGCTCACGGACCTCCATCTCGACCAGGTCCAGAAGCTCCGGGTCGTCCACCAGGTCCACCTTGTTCATGTAGACCACCAGGGCCGGAACACCCACCTGGCGCGCCAGAAGAATGTGCTCCCGCGTCTGGGGCATCGGGCCGTCCGCCGCGCTCACCACCAGGATCGCGCCGTCCATCTGCGCCGCGCCCGTGATCATGTTCTTCACGTAGTCGGCGTGCCCGGGGCAGTCCACGTGCGCATAGTGACGGTTCTGAGTCTCATACTCGACGTGCGCCGTGTTGATCGTGATCCCCCGCGCCT